>VBOC01000209.1 GCA_005877655.1 Ignavibacteria bacterium | reverse complement strand
CAAGCAGAGTTAGTGCGAGCGTTGCATGCTGTCGGCCAAAGAACTCGAAGTACGCCTTTGGTATCGCAATCGCCGCAAGAAAACCGACCAAGTACACAACAACCATGTAAAGCACGAATCCGGAAGCAAGTGCTGTGACTCGACGCAGGTAGGTCATGCGCGCCTCCTTGGCCCTACGTCCAGTTCAAACGGCGGCCCGGCTGTCCCCCGACGAAGCAACTGCCTGGCTATGTCCGGTACATGGATATTCCCGTGCCGCCCACGAACGACGGCTTGTGGGCCGACAGTGACGTTCCCAGCAAGTGCCGCGGCCATTCTGCCACCGGGCGCGATGAGGTGCACACCGGACTTTCGCGACGCAGGCAAACTGCTGAGCATCCCGCAGTGGACCTCTCCGTGCCGCACCGTCAGTGACAACATTTCCGCGCACGCGACCCGATAGCGGAAATCGATGGCGCTGAATTGGATACATTCGCTCGGTTGGAAGAAGACAGCCGGTTATCTTGCCAGATGGAATGCGCGCGGTAGGCTCTTACCGCACTTTAAAACTATCGAGCCTTGGCGACGCGTTTGACTGTTTCGATCTGTGCTTGAACCTGCTCGAGTGTCTGTGCCGCGTCTTTCTCGATCCTGGGATCGCCAGTCCGCAGCGCGGCGCTCACCAGTCGGAGATGCTTCCTTCGGAAATCGCAATAGAGCGTAAGTCCATGTTGAACATCCAGGCGCTTGGAGTCAACCGCCAGTTTGGCGGCAGAGAGGGAGTCGTAAAGCTTGTCCCATTGGGGGATGATCGAGAACTCAATCTCGTGCGCGGCGCCTGCCCTGTCTAAAGTGCCGGCCTGCAGTCGCTTCACGATTTCACTGTACGCACCCAACGCGTTTGCTTCCTTAGGCGCAAACTCTATCAAGGCTTGCTGAAACTTTAGTTCTTGCAGTGCAGGTCCGTCTGAGGGGAAAAAGACGTAGGTTGCCGACCCTAGGAGCAACACGCCCAGTAATGACGCGCCGACCAGGCGCGGCAGCGGAGCGCGCCGCTGAGCTACATCGAGGGGGCGTGCGAGCATGAATCCCATCAGCGCGCCACCGACCAAGCCACCCAGATGCGCAGCATTGTCGATGCCAGCGTGCGAGAACCCGTTCAAGAGGTTGTAACCGATAAACGCGAGTGCGCTGTTGCGTGTGGTCGCCATGACCGACATTGGTACTCGGTTGCGCTTGTCGAGCATGAATACGAGCAACCCGCCAAACACGCCAAATATCGCTCCGGATGCGCCTGCACTGTTTATGGACGGATGCCACAGCAAACTCGCGACACTCCCGGATACACCGGCGAACAAATAAAGCAGCAAGAAATGAGCGCTGCCGTACATTCGCTCGACCAGACACCCAGCTTGATACAAGGCGAACATATTCAGCGCCAGGTGAAATATGCCGAAATGAATGAACATGGATGTCAGCAAACGCCACCATTGACCGCCCAGAGTCATCGGACCGAAATTCGAACCCCACCGGACTGCGACGTCGCCGTCCGGCACAAATACCCCGGCTCCTTTGATGCTCAGGAAGACGAATACCAGGACATTAAGGGCGACTTCGCTTCCGCGATGGTTCGCGCGGCGGCCTCCGTCACCGTGTCGGGCAAAGCGGCAGCGATCGTGCGCGCTATGTCTTCGCCGGCCGTTTGAAATTGAACTGCCACGGTAGGCTGCTCCGGCGTGGGAACGTCGAAGCGCAACAGTTTGCCGCTTTGCACGACGTTGACGATCTGATGGCGCTGAAATGTGACGTTCGCCGCAGAGCCGAAGCCGAAGAATTCATTCCGCTTGCCGCGTAAGTAAATGGAATCCGCGGCAAATTCGATTTCCCCTCTACCGGTCAATTCAAGCCAGTTTGTCTGACCCGAAAACGGGACCTTTTGCGGGCGAAAGCGAACCTTAAAGGTGACATTACCTATCGGCGGGGCGTTCGGGGGCGCTATCTCATCGATCATGGCATTGGCAGGATGAACTGACACCACCAGCACGCGACAACCGCCATCGCGCGACCGCTATGTAGAAATCTAGCATCACCTTCGAGAGGACCGCTTGTACCTCACCAGCCCTACGGTTTTGACCAATCGCATGACTGCGCGACCGCAGACTTCAGCCAGAGGACGTCGAGGCCACCGGTCATTCGATAGCCCCTCGAAATGAGCGACTGCGCCACGTCTCGTGTGAGCGCCACGCCTCCCAACGGAATGCCGGCCCGCAGCACTGCCGATTCGAGCCGGCTTACCGCTTCCTTCATCTTCGGATGCTCGAACTGGCCGCTGATCCCGAGTTCAGTTGACAGATCGAATGGGGCGATCACGAAGATGTGGACGCCTTCGACTGCGCAGATCTCGTCGATGTTCTTCACGGCATCGACGGTTTCGAGCAGAATCATGCAGACCGTCTCCGCTGCGGGTCCAGCTGCGTATTCGAACATCTGTGTACCCCAGCGCGAATGGGCCAAGAAGGGCCCCCATCCTCGCTTTCCGGATGGGGGATAGCGCATCGCCGAAACGCACCGTTCTACGTCCTTCGGAGTTCGTGCCAGCGGAAAGCAGACGCCTTCCGCTCCAGCATCGAGTGCTTTCTTGACATGCACCTCGTGAATCTCGGGAATGCGGACCAGTGGAGCGCAGGCTGTTCCCTGAGTCGAAGCGATCATTGCGTGAAGCGAAGCGAAATCCACCGGACCATGCTCCTGGTCGAAAATCAGACAATCTGTCCCTGCTGCCGCCATCGCCTGTGTGGCGACCGCCGAAGGAATAACGCAGACTTGGAAATTCAGAAGACGCGACCGGTCGGCCAACTTGACCTTCAGCGACATGGCCATGCAGTGCACCTCTCAAAGTCTTCACGTGAATCGGGCCCGATGGAGAAGCACCCCGGCCCAGGCTTTCCGGCCGATCGTTATGGCCGAGCCGGCGATTCGATTCCTTGTCTGCCTGTCTCACCCGATTGACGGCGTGGCAATCTCTCGAAAGTTCGTGTCTTGTACGCGCACACACTTTACTGCACGCGGAAGTAGCATGGGTCGGGTCCTGTCCTCTTCTCTGTTCCCGTGATCTGGTTTCTCGGCTACGCGGCGGCGGGCGCCTTAGTCGGCTTGCTGGCCGGCCTCCTTGGCATTGGCGGGGGGATGACGCTGGTGCCGATCCTTGCGGCGCTCTTCGACGCCCAGGCGCTGGCGCCCGGCCATAGCGAGCACCTGGCCCTGGGCACGGCAATGGCGTCGGCGGTACTGACTGCGAGTGCCAGTGTTCATGCGCATCACAGGCGTGGTGCCGTGGACTGGCGGATCGCGGCGCAGCTCGCGCCCGGATTAATCCTGGGGTCTCTGTTGTCGTCGGTGGCCAGCGGCTGGATCCCGCAACGGGATCTGGCGCTGGCGTTCGCGCTGATCGTCTATGGTGGCGCGACGCAGATCCTGCTGGGCCGGCCTGCCGCCTCCCCGATGCCCGGCCGCACGGCAACGCTGCTGATCGGCTTGGCGATCGGCGTTGTCTGCGGGCTGGTCTCGGCCGGGGGCGCGTTCCTGACCGTTCCCTGGATGCTCTTTTGCGGCGTGCCGATGCTGACCGCGATCGGCACCGGCGCGGCGATCGCCGTTCCCGTGGTGCTCGTCGGCACGATCGGCTACGTGGCAGCCGGGTGGCATGCGACGGGTCTGCCGCCGCTCGCGCTCGGCTTCGTCTACCTGCCTGCGCTGCTCGCGCTCGTCTTTGCCAGCAGCCTGACGGCGTCGGTGGGCGCGCACCTGGCCCATCGCTTGCCCGTTGCCGTGCTCAAACGAATCTTTGCGGTGCTGTTGTACGCGCTCGCCACCCGGATGGCAGTCCATTACTGGTGAATCGCCGGACTCGCTACTTGGGAGCCAGCTCCTTCGGCACATCGATTTCGCCCTTTGATTCGAAGCGAAGGCCGCCAAACCGCGTACCGGCCAGGCGCCCGTGCAACGTGTAGTCGACAATTGGCCGCTCACTGGTAGCCAACCCGATCGCCTGACGCACGACGGCCAACGCTGACACGGATACCGGCACGGAAATGACGATTTCGCCAAAACGCGGAACACTTCGGCGCTCGTCGCTGACACCAGTGGCAAACGGTGACCCGCGAACATCGAGTTCGATCGAAATGCCGTCAAAATCCAGCGCCGCGTCATTCGGGTTCTGCACGCGCAGCTTGACGGCCATGCGCAGCTCCATGCTTTCGCCGGGCAGGGCTTCGATGCCAACTACGTTGACCCGTACTGGCTCAGGCTGGCCCAGCAGGGCACAGCCGGCCAACATCCAGCCCGTGCACAACGCGCTCGCCCACTGGCACAGAATCCGTCGGCGCACCGACCATCTCCGTTGTGCAAGGGCGGGAAGTCTAGCGCCCGGCTGCAGCATCAGGGCGCAACAATGGCCCGGCGCTGATGGTCACGCGGCGGCGAAG
>VBOC01000208.1:17886-19035 GCA_005877655.1 Ignavibacteria bacterium | reverse complement strand
GTATCCCAGATCGAAGAGAACCTTGTGCCAGAAGCGCGCGTAGAGCAGGTGCAGAACGGCGTGTTCCGCTCCTCCGACGTAAAGATCGACCGGCATCCAGTAGCGCTCCTTCTCCGGCGAGAGAAACGATCGGTCGTTCTTGGGGTCGAGGTAGCGCAGGTAGTACCAACACGAACCGGCCCACTGGGGCATCGTATGCGTTTCACGCCGTGCGGGTCTTCCGGTTCTCGGGTCGGTCGTCTTAACCCAGGATTCGACCGAGGCGAGCGGCGATTCCCCGCCCTTCCCCGGTTGAAAGGAAGGCAATTCGGGGAGTAGAACAGGCAGTTCCGATTCCGGCAGGTCCGTGACCCTCCCGTCCTCGAGATAGATGAGCGGAAAAGGCTCTCCCCAGTACCGCTGACGCGAGAAGAGCCAATCGCGCAATTTATAATTAACCGCTCGCATGCCGAGCCCAGTTCGTTCGATCCATTCCACGATAAACTTTTTTGCCTCGGACGTCGGGTAGCCGTTCAACGAGATTGAGGCATTGGCTTGGAACTGTCCCCCCCGGCAACCACTTCGAGAATCGGCAGGCCATATTTCCGGGCAAATTCGTAGTCTCGTTCGTCGTGACCCGGGACGGCCATGATCGCGCCCGTCCCGTAGGTGAACAAGACGTAGTCCGCAATCCAGATGGGAATCGGTTTGTTCGTGCCTGGATTGACGGCGAACCCGCCCGTAAAGACGCCCGTCTTCTCCTTCCCGAGCGCCGTGCGCTCCAGGTCGCTCTTTTGACCTGTGGCTTTGAGGTATTGTTCGACCAGGGGCCGCTGCTCCCTTGTCGTTACTTTACCGACCATGGGATGCTCCGGAGCAAGAACCATGTACGATGCTCCGAATAGGGTGTCGGCCCTTGTCGTAAATACCCTGATAGACGCCTCCATGCCCTTGATTTTGAATTCGATTTCTGCTCCCTCGGAACGGCCGATCCAGTTCCGCTGCATTTCTATGATCCCGGGAGGCCAGTCCAGTTCATTCAGGTCATGCTCCAATCGTTCGGCATAGGCAGTGATCCGGAGCATCCATTGGCGCATCATACGCCGCTCGACCGTATATCCCTTCCCTACCCATTCTTCCACCTCCTCGTTCGCCAGGACTGTGCCGAGC
>VBOC01000208.1:14262-17856 GCA_005877655.1 Ignavibacteria bacterium | reverse complement strand
ATTCCCGCCGGCAGCTCTGAGATCGGCCTGGCCCGATCGAGTTTTCGATCGTACCATGCGTTGAAGATCTTGAGAAAATTCCACTGCGTCCACCTGTAATAGGCCGGATCGGTCGTATTGATTTCACGCGTCCAGTCGTAGGAGAGACCCAGCATTTTGATCTGGCGCTTAAACGTGGCGATATTCTGCCTGGTCGTGATGCTGGGGTGAATGCCTGTCTGCATCGCATACCGCTCGGCGGGGAGGCCGAATGCGTCCCAGCCCATCGGATGCAAGACATTAAACCCCTTCATTCTCTTGTAGCGGGAGTAGATGTCGGTCGCAGTATATCCTTCGGGGTGTCCGACGTGGAGTCCGGCTCCGGAAGGGTAGGGAAACATATCGAGGATGTAGAGCTTCTGTTTCGGGGCGCTTTCACGAACCGTGAAGATCCCCCGCTCATCCCAGATGCGTTGCCACTTCGGTTCAATCTGCTTGAATGGGTACATCGTCGCCGAATTTAGTCCTCAAAATACGGATTTCACCGGGGAGAATCAATAAACCTATAGATCATCCTACAAACAGAAAAGGGCTCCGCGCGATCCGGAACCCTCGTTTCAGAGTGCATCTCGCCCCTGACGGCTTAACCGGTCTTGGCTCCTTTTGCAGCGGCCTCTTCCCCCTTTTTCTTGGTTTTCTTGGGCTTGGCTTTCTTCGCGGGCGCCTCTCCGGTGTTGTAATCCACGAGTTCGCGCACGGCGATTTCCGCGCCGTCACCGAACCTTCTGCCGAGCTTTACCACCCGGGTGTATCCTCCGGGCCGGGAGGCGATTTTCGGCGCGATCTCTGTGAAAAGCTCCCGGACGTCGTTCCGGTCGTGGATCATCCGGGCAACCTGCCGGCGGGCATGGATATCCTTCCCTTTCGTCTCCCCCGCAACGGCATTCTTCGCGCGCGTGAGGAGCTTCTCAACAACCATCCGCGTCTCCTTGGCCTTCGCAGTCGTTGTCTGAATCTTCTTGTGCCGGATCAACGCGCTGCACAGGGCATTGAGCATCGCCTTGCGGTGGCTTGCGGTAACTCCGAGTTTTCTTCCCGATTTGCGGTGTCGCATCGTCCTCGCGCCTTAGTTATTCGAATCGTGCAGATACTTTTCCACATCCATCCCAAAGCTGAGCCCGAACTGTTCGATGATCTCCGAGAGTTCCGCCAGCGACTTTCGGCCGAAATTCCGGAATTTCAGGAGCTCGGGTTCTCCCCGGCGCACAAGATCGGCGATGGTCTTGATATTGGCCGCCCGCAGGCAATTGTGAGACCTCACCGAGAGTTCAAGTTCGTCGACGTTCATCTGGAGAATCTTCCGGATCCGCGCAAACTCCGAGTCCTTCTCGAGCATCTCCTCGGCGGCCTCCGTTTCAATATCGAAACTGAGGAAAAGCTGGATATGGTCTTTCAGAATGTTCGCCGCCTGCGCCAGAGCGTCATCGGGGGCGATGGAGCCGTCGGTCTCTACTTCGAGGATCAGTTTTTCGTAATCGGTCTGCTGCCCGACTCTCGTCGTCTCGACGAAGTAGCGGACATTCTTGATCGGCGTGAAAATGGAGTCGATCGTGATCACACCGGTCGTCTGGTCCGGTAACTTGTTCTCCTCCGCGGGCACGTAACCCTTCCCCTGCCCGACACGGAGTTCCAATTCAAAGGCCGCGCCGGAATTCAACGTGGCGATATGCTGTCCGGGATTGAGAATTTCAATCTCTGGATTCGCTCTCTGGATATCCGCGGCCGTCACATCCTTGGCACCCTTCAACTCGACGACGACGCGGTTCAGCTTCTTGTTCAAAAGCTTCATCCGGACGGATTTGAGGTTCAGGATAATCTCGGCCACGTCCTCCACCACCCCCGGGATCGTCGAGAACTCATGCAGGACCCCTTCAACGCGCAGCGCCGTAAATGCCGTCCCCGGAAGGGACGATAGAAGGACACGGCGGAATGCGTTTCCGATCGTGACGCCGAATCCCTTTTCCAGCGGCTGCAAAATAAAGCGGCCGAATGTATTTGAGTATGATGCCTCGTCGAGCTGGACTTTCTCGGGCATCTGAAAATTTGTTCCTACCATGTCAGGTTCTCCAGAAATGCATATTGATCGTAATCCAAAATCCCGCATGTCCCCCCCGTTCCGCGGTGCGGGACAAGTGGAACCATGCGGAAGAAGGGCATCACTTGGAATAGAGCTCAACGATTAACTGCTCGTTTGCGTTCAAGGGGATGTCGGCGCGCTCGGGAACGTTCAGGAATGTGCCCGACATCGCCGCCTTGTCAAGACTCAACCACGGGAGCATCGCGCTGTCTTTCATCCGCTTCATTGATGAATGGATGACATCGAGTTTCTTGCTTTTGTCCCGAATGCGGACGAGATCGCCCGCCTTCAGCAGGTACGAAGGGACATTCACGACGGTTTCGTTCACCATCAAGTGGCGGTGAACGACGAGCTGCCGCGCCGCCTTCCTTGAGGGCGCGAAACCGAGCCGGTACACGACGTTGTCCAGTCTGCACTCGAGCATCTTCACAAGAGTCTCGCCCGTCCGCCCTGTTTTCCGGAGCGCTTTTTCAAAATAATTTCGAAACTGCTCCTCCATCAGGCCGTACATGCGGCGGATCTTCTGTTTCTCGCGAAGCTGTACCCCGTATTCCGAAATCTTCTGGCGTCGGTTTTGACCGTGCTGTCCCGGGGGATACCCCCGGCGCTCGACGGGGCATTTTTCGGTAAAACACTTCGTTCCCTTGAGAAAGAGCTTTTGTCGCTCCCTTCTGCACAACCGGCAACTTGCTTCGATATATCTTCCCATGATCTCCTTTCCTAGACTCGTCGGCGCTTCGGCGCCCTGCATCCGTTATGAGGAATCGGGGTGATATCCCGGATGCTCATGACTTCCAGGCCCACCGTTTGGAGCGTCCGGATACCGGCCTCCCGTCCCGAGCCCGGCCCCTTGACGTACACGTCGACTTTCCGCAAACCGAGGTCGAAGGCCTCCTTCGCCGCCGCTTCGGCGGTGACCTGCGCGGCGAACGGGGTATTCTTGCGCGACCCCTTGAAGCCGTTTCTCCCCGCCGACGACCAGCTGATCACGTTTCCGTAGACGTCGGTAATCGTGACCATCACGTTATTGAAGGTCGCCTTGATGTACGCCTTGCCGCTAACGTCGACTTGGATCTTCTTTTTTTTCTTTGCTACAACGGGTGTCTGGCCCGGCGCGGTTGCCTGTTTTGCCATGATTCGATCCTATTGATTATTTCTTCGCGAGTACCTTCTTCTTCCCTGCAACGGTCTTGCGCTTTCCCTTCCTGGAGCGGGCGTTCGTGCGTGTCCGCTGGCCGCGGACGGGCAACCCTTTGCGATGGCGCAATCCGCGGTAGGAATTGATGTCCATGAGCCGCTTGATATTCGTCTGGACCTCGCTGCGCAGAGCGCCCTCCACCTTGAAGTCGGAGGTGATGATCGAGCGGATCCGTGCAACCTCTTCATCATTCAATTCGCCCACCCGCTTGCCCGGAGCGATCCCGGCCCGGTCCAGAATCCGGAGGGCGCTGGTCCTGCCCAGGCCGTAGATGTACGTT
>VBOC01000208.1:13463-14238 GCA_005877655.1 Ignavibacteria bacterium | reverse complement strand
AGTGATTATCCCTGACGCTGCTTGTGTTTGGGGTTCTTACAAATGACCCGTACGACGCCTTTGCGCCGGATGATCTTGCAGTTTTCACACAATCGTTTTACCGATGATCGCACCTTCATGGAGCTTCCTCTTATTTGTACCGGTACGTGATCCGGCCTTTGCTGAGATCGTACGGCGACATTTCAACCGTCACCTTATCGCCGACCAGGATCTTGATGTAGTGCATCCGCATCTTTCCCGAAATCACCGCCAGAATTTCATGACCATTGTCAAGCTTGACGCGAAACATCGCATTGGGCAACGTTTCGGTGATGACACCGTCCATCGTGATTGGTCCCTGCTTCGCCATCAACCGGGCTACTTTGTAAGAATTTCCGGTTCGGCGCCGGTCACGAGGACCGTATGCTCGAAGTGCGCGGACGGATAGCCGTCGGCCGTCCTGATCGTCCAGCCGTCGTCGTCCACGCGGACACGGTAATCGCCGAGGTTCACCATCGGCTCGATCGCCAGCGTCATCCCCTCTTGCAGCACGGGGCCGGTGCCGGGCTGACCGTAGTTCGGGACCGCCGGCTCTTCATGGAGACTGCGGCCCACCCCGTGGCCGACGAGGTCCCTTACGACTGAATACCCTTCACGCTCGACCCGTCCCTACACGGCCGCGGAGATATAGTGGACGCGGCTCCCTGCACGGGCCTGGGCGATGCCTTTGTACAGCGACTCGTCGGCGGCCCGAAGGAGCCGGCGACTTTCTTCCGATATTTTTCCGACCTCATAC
>VBOC01000208.1:11182-13392 GCA_005877655.1 Ignavibacteria bacterium | reverse complement strand
TTCGTCGTCGACGGATGTGCAAAGGCTTGCCGGAAACAAATTGTTCCGCTCAGTACCATACCCCTTGAACGCCGGCTCCCCCTTTCTGGATCGGATATAATCCTCCGCCAGCATATCCAGCTCCCGGGTCGTGATCCCGGGTTGTATCATCTTCTGGACAATTCTCAAAACCTCTGCGACAATCGAACAACATTCCCGCATCAGCGCGATTTCGTGCGGTGACTTGATGGTCGCCTTCGTCATACCCGCAGTTGACCTCCTACCCCGCAACGCCCTGCGCTTCCGCCGTCACATTCTCCGGCCCTTGATCTTGCCGCTCTTCATGAATCCGTCGTAGTGCCGCATTAACAAGTGTGATTCGATCTGCTGGAGAGTATCGAGGCCGACGCCGACGACGATCAAGAGACTCGTACCTCCGAAAAAACTCGCAAAATTCGCCGTGACACCCATCCGGATCATGAACGCCGGCAGGATGGCTACGATCGCGAGGAAAATGGAGCCGGGCAGCGTAATTTTGGTCAGAATATTATCAATAAAATCGGATGTGTTCTTCCCCGGCCGGATCCCCGGAATGAATCCCCCCTGCTTCTGCATCGTCTCGGCGACGTCTTTCGGATTGAAGGCGACAGCCGTATAAAAATACGTGAAGATAATGATCATCAGCCCGTACACGACCGAGTAGGTGATCGAAGTATAGTTCAAATAACCGGCTATTCCCTGCAGGAACTCGCTCTCGGGGAAAAACGTCAGAATCGTATTCGGGATGAACATGATCGCCTGCGCAAAGATGATCGGCATGACCCCCGCGGTGTTGACGCGCATGGGGATATACTGAGTCACCCCGCCGTAAATCTTCCGGCCCACGACGCGCTTGGCGTATTGAACCGGGATGCGGCGCGTCGCCTGCGTGACCAGGACGATTCCGGCCACGATGACGACCATCATCGCGATGATGATCAGCTCAACGATCAGGCCGCGAGCGCCCTGGCTTACGAGCTGGTATTCATCGAGCAGCGCGTGTGGAAACCGGGTCTGTTCCCCCAGCCACATCATGAAAATCGTGCCTGCCGACAGGATGATCATCGTTGAAATGTGAAAACCGAATCCCTGCACTCCGGCGGGGACGATCGGGGTCCCGGCCGGCGACATGCTTGAGAGCTGCACGCTCACGCCCCAGGCCTGCAGGAGCGATATCAGGACCGTCCCGTACCGGGTCAACTGCGTGATCTTTTTCCGGCCCTCTTCCCCTTCCTTGGAAAGCTTTTGAAAGTAGGGGATCACCGCTCCCAGGAGCTGGATGATAATCGAGGAGCTGATATACGGCATGATCCCCAGCGCAAAGACCGCCGCATTGCTGAACGCCCCCCCGACGAACAGATCGTAGAGCCCGAAGAGCGTATTCGAGGTCTGGTTCCTCATCACGTCTGCCAGGACCTTTGCATCGACGCCCGGAATCGTCACGTGGGCGCCGAAGCGGACCACGATCAGGAGGCCGGCCGTAAACAGGATTCGCTGGCGCAGCTCCTGAATCTTGAAGATGTTTCGAAAACTGTCGCTGAACTTTGCCATGCGCTATTGTTCGGCAAACTTGACGGTGATCGCCTTGCCGCCGGCGCTCTCAATTTTCTTGATCGCACTCTTGCTGAAGGAATGAGCCGAAACTTCGAGAGTTGCCTTGATCTCGCCGTCCCCCAGAATCTTCACCGGCGCGTTCTTCTTCGAGACGCTCCCGATAGTATAGAGGATTTCAGGGCTCACCTTTCCCTCCTCGAGCTTTCCTGTCTCGGAGAGTTTTCCGAGGGTCGCGACATTAACGATCTGATATTTGACTTTGAACGGATTTCGGAACCCGAATTTCGGGACCCGCCTGATCAAGGGCATCTGTCCGCCTTCAAACCAGGGCCGGTCGTGTGTTCCGGAACGCGCCCCTTCCCCCTTGTGGCCGCGGGTTGAGGTTCCTCCGTGCCCCGAGCCCTGTCCGCGCGCGATTCGCTTCGTACGCTTCCAGGAACCCTCGGCATGCCGGAGACTGCCTAATGCGGATGGTGCCATGGAGACTACTTCACCTCCTCGACTTTAACGAGATGCCTCACCGCCTCGATCATTCCCCGCATCTGCGGAGTGTCAGTCTTAATCACCGAACGGTTCGGCCTCCCCAATCCGAGCGCCTTAATCGTGCGCTTGTGGGCTTCGAGGGTATCGATCTGACT
>VBOC01000208.1:1964-11169 GCA_005877655.1 Ignavibacteria bacterium | reverse complement strand
TTGGCCATTATCAATTCAAGGATTCGCCGGCGGCAGGCGCCGGTGTTCTAAAGAGCTCTTCGACCGTCATCCCGCGCCGCTGTGCCATGGTCCGTGCGTCGATGAGCGTGAGCAGCGCTCTCATCGTGGCCTTGACGACATTATGCGGATTCGATGAGCCGATCGACTTCGTGAGAACATCCTTCACCCCGGCCGATTCAAGCACCGCCCTCACGCCTCCGCCGGCAATCAAGCCGGTTCCGGGAGAAGCCGGTTTCAGGAGGACTTTCGAGGCTCCGTACTTTGCCGTAATCGGATGCGGAATCGTTCCGTTCACGACCGGAACCGTCACAATATTCTTCTTTGCGTCGTCGATTCCTTTTGATATTGCATCCTGAACTTCGTTCGCCTTGCCAAGCCCGATTCCGACGTGCCCGTTGCCGTCGCCGACGACGACGACCGCGCTGAAACTAAACCGCCGCCCCCCTTTGACGACCTTGGCGACGCGGTTAATGTGCACCAAACGGTCTTTGAGTTCCAGCTCACCAGCCCTGATTCTTGCCACAGAGAGTTACTCCGAGTGTTTGATTAAATCGATTCGTGCTGCCGGGGGAGGATTCGAACCTCCACTGACGGCTCCAAAGGCCGCTGTCCTGCCATTAGACGACCCGGCAGTGGAAACCCCTGCATATCTCAAAACTCCAGCCCGGCCTCACGGGCACCATCGGCCATGGCCTTGACGATGCCGTGATAGAGATATCCGTTCCGGTCGAAGACCACCTTCTTGACATTCAGCGCCACTGCCTTCTTTGCAACATCCATGCCGACGCGCTTTGCAATTTCCTTTTTTGCCTTTACCCCCTTCAACGCCTCACGGAGCTCTTTCGAGAGCGTCGAAGTGGAAACGAGCGTCTTGCCCTTTGAATCGTCGACAAGCTGGGCATACAGATGATGCAGGCTGCGGTAGACGGTCAGCCGCGGACGATCCGTCGTCCCGGCGATCTTCAACCGGACGCGGTGCTTGATCGTTGCCCGGCGTGCAACTCTCGATTTTTTGATCATGTGGCCGTTACCCTACCTTCGTTCCGGCAGTTGCCGCCGCCTTGCCGGCCTTGCGGCGGATGTATTCTCCTTCGTATTTTACGCCTTTGCCCTTGTACGGTTCCGGGGGCCGGAATGAGCGAATTTTCGCTGCAACCTGACCGACAAGCTGCTTGTCGATTCCGGAGACAACGATATTCGTCGGCAGCGGAATCTCGATCTTGATCCCCGCCGGAGGCTCAAAGAGAATCGGATGGGAGTAGCCGAGCGCGAATTGTATTTTCTTTCCTTTGATCTCCGCCTTGTAACCCACGCCGACGATTTCCAGTTTTCTGACAAACCCTTGCGCGACCCCTCGTACCATATTATTGATCAGGGCCCGCCACGTCCCGTGGAGCGCCCGTTCCGGCTTCGTATCGGATGAGCGCGACAGGACGATGAGATCGTCCTTGATGCTGACGGCAATACTCGCGGGGATCCGGGCAGACAGCTCGCCCTTCGATCCGGCGACTTTGAGATTTCCGTCGGCGATCTGGACTTTGACACCCTTCTCGATCGGTATCGGTTTCCGTCCTATTCGTGACAAGGTTTACGCTCCTTCAAATCCTGATTACCACACCTGGCAAAGAACTTCTCCGCCGACCTTCTTGTGCGCGCAGCTTTTTTCGGTCATGACGCCCATTGACGTGGAGACGATGGCGATGCCCAATCCGTTCAGAACTCGCGGCAGCTCCCTGGCGGGGACATAGACGCGAAGACCGGGTCTGCTGATCCGTTTTAAGCCCGTGATCGCGTTGACGCCATCGGACGAGCGGAGGGTGATCCGGAGCAATCCCTGCTTCTTGTCCGGGATATCGGTGTAGCCGCTGATAAACTTCTCCTCCAGCAAGATCCTGGACAACTCCCGCTTGAGATTTGAGGCGGGGACGTCGAGGCGCTTGTGGCGCGCGCGGATTGCGTTGCGCAACCGCGTCAAATAATCTGCAATCGGATCTGTCGTATTCATAAACCTGTTCCTTGGTTCCTACCAGCTCGCCTTGACGACGCCGGGAATTTTCCCCTCGAGGGCCATCTTGCGGAAGCAGATCCTGCAGACGCCGAATTTCCTCAGAAACCCCCGCGGCCGGCCGCAGATCTGGCAGCGATTATGTTTTCTGACGGGATATTTCGGCTTCCGCTTCGCCTTTACGATCATTGCCAATCGTGCCACCGCTGATCTCCTGTTTGTTAAGCCCCGGGTGTTTTCTGTTCGATCGGTTCCTCGCGCTTCACGAAGGGCATCCCGAACCCTCTCAAAAGCTCGTGCGCTTCCTGATCGGTCTTGGCCGTGGTGACAAAGCAAATGTCCATTCCGAATACTTTCGTCACCTTGTCCACATCGATCTCCGGGAAGATGATGTGTTCCTTCACGCCGACGGTATAGTTCCCGCGGCCATCGAAGGACTTGTCCGAAAAACCGCGAAAGTCGCGGATCCTGGGCACCGCGATGCTGATGAACCGGTCCATAAATTCATACATCTTGTGTTTCCGGAGCGTGACTCTTGCGCCGATCGGCAGGCCTTCGCGCAACTTGAAATTAGAGATCGCCTTCTTGGCCTTCGTCGTTACGACTTTCTGGCCCACGATCGTTTCGAGGTCTTTCACCACGCCGTCGAGCAATTTCCCGTCCTGCGCCGCCTGGCCCACACCGACGTTTACGGCGATCTTCTCGAGTCTCGGAACCTGCATGACGTTCGAATACTTGAATCGTTTCATCAGATCCGGAACAAGCTGCTTCACAAAAAGCTCGTGCAGGCGTGGAGGCGCCCCGGTTTCCTGGCCGGCGGGCTGGGGGGCGGCAGCGGCGGCTTTCTTGGGACTCTTTTCGGTTTTCGGACTCTTTTCGGTTTTCTGCGGTTTTTCTTTTCCCATACTATTGTCCGGTACTAAAACATCTCTTCACAATTCCGGCAGACGCGCATCATATGCTTTCTGCCGGTTGTCGAATCGTTCACGGGCTTGTGCCCCAGCCGCGACGGCGTTGCGCATTTCGGGCAGATCACCATGACATTCGCCGCGTTGACCGGCGCTTCCTTCTGGACGATCCCCCCCTGCGGATTTTTCTGCGAGGGCCTCGAGTGACGGCGAATGATGTTCACGCCCTCGATGATAACACGCCGCTCTTCCCGGAATACCTTGAGAACTTTTCCGGTCTTTCCGCGCGAATTGCCGGCAATGACCCTGACATTATCATTCTTATGGATTTTCATAAAACTTCCGGCGCCAGGGAGATAATCTTCATGTAATTCTTATCCCGCAACTCTCTCGCAACAGGGCCGAAGATGCGCGTTCCCCTCGGTTCCCCCTGCGGGTTCAGCAGAACGGCAGCGTTCTCATCGAACCGGATGTAGGAGCCATCCTTGCGCCGCGTCTCTTTCTTGGTGCGTACGATGACTGCCCTCGACATTTCACCCTTCTTGATGGCAGCTCCCGGGATCGCGCTTTTTACCGAAACGACGATCAGGTCGCCCACGCCGGCGTACCGGCGGTCGTGGCCGCCGAGAACGCGGATGCACCGCACTTTCTTGGCTCCCGAATTATCTGCAACAACGAGATTTGTCTCTTCCTGGATCATCGGTTACCGGGCGTCTCAGCCTATTTTGCTTTTTCGACAATCTCAACTAACCGCCACCTCTTCCGCTTGCTCAAGGGGCGCACTTCCATGATTTTAACCAGATCTCCCATTTTCGCCTCCTGCTTCTCGTCATGGGCCATCAGCTGCGAGGTCCGCCGGAAGTACTTGCGGTAGAGGCCGTGCGGGACGCGGCGCTCGATTGCGACAACGATGCTCTTCTGCATCTTGTTGCTGACCACACGGCCGACCCTCAGCTTGCGCTTCGACGTGCGCAATGCCGGCGCGATATCCATTGTCCCGGTTCCTGTCACGATTTCTTCTCTGATTTGGCGCTCTGAGCCTGCCTCTCGCGCAGCACGGTTTTCATGCGGGCGATATCGCGGCGGGCATTTCGGATCTTCATCGGGTTCTCGAGCTGGCTGGTCGCCTTTTGAAACTTCAGATGGACGAGATTCTCCTCTTCGTCCTTGATTCGCTTCTCCAGCTCCTGCGGCGGAAGTTCCCGAACTTGAAAAATTTTCACAATGTATCCTTCTTCATGATCAACCTGCGTGGTATGAGGGACGCGTGACCATCCTCGTCTTGATCGGCAGTTTGTGCGAGGCCAGATCCATGGCCTCGGAGGCGACGTCCTTCTTGATTCCACCGAGCTCAAACATGATTGTCCCCGGCTTCACGACGGCCACCCAGAACTCCGGGACTCCCTTACCGCTGCCCATGCGCGTTTCGGCGGGCTTTTTCGTCACCGGTTTGCTCGGGAATATTCTGATCCATACTTTCCCTTCCCGCTTCATCAACCGGGTGAGGGCGACTCGGGCCGCTTCGATCTGACGCTGTGTGATCCAGCCCGGTTCGAGCGCCTTCAGGCCGAAATCACCGAATGCGACACTCGCCCCGCGGGTGGCCTTCCCCCTCATGCGGCCGCGCTGGGCCTTTCTGTATTTAACTCGTTTCGGAAGCAGCATTTCAGATCGCTCCCCTCGGCTCTTTTGGTGTCCTGTCGAGGACTTCGCCGCGGCAGATCCATACCTTCACCCCGATCGTCCCGTAAATCGTCATCGCGGTGGCCTGAGCGTAATCGATGTCTGCCCGCAGCGTGTGGAGGGGAATCCTGCCTTCTTTGTACTGTTCAGATCGCGCAATTTCGGCTCCGCCAAGCCGGCCGCCGCACATGACGCGAACGCCTTCGGCGCCCATGCGCATCGCCGATGTAATCGCCATTTTCATCGCGCGCCGGAACGACATCCTGCCTTCGAGCTGCCCCGCGATATTCTCGGCGAGCAGAAAACTGTCCAGCTCGGGACGCTTAATCTCATGAATGAGAATTTTCACCTCTTTGTTGGTGATTTGCTTGAGCTCCTCTTCCAATTGCGTGATCTCTTTACCGCTCCGCCCGATCACGATGCCGGGGCGGGACGTATGGATCGTGATCACGGCTTTCTTGGGAGTTCTGTCGATCAGGATCCTCGAGATCCCGGCCTTTTTCAGCCGGTTGTGGATATAGTTCCGGACGCGCAGATCTTCCTGGAGTTTCCCGGCAAAATCTTTGTCGTCGTACCAATTCGAATCCCACGAGCGCAGGATGCCGAGCCGAAATCCGACCGGATGTACTTTTTGACCCAAAGGACCCCCTACTCTTTCTCTTTCGGTTTGCCTTTCACTTTCGGTTTCTCTTTCGCTTTCACTTTCTCTTTCGGTCTCCCAATTTCTTGCTTCTGCTGGACATGCTTCTCCCGCGGTTTGGCGGGCGCCTTAGCCTTTTCCTCCCGTTGAGCCACAATGATTGTCAGGTGGTTTGAACGCTTGACAATCCTGTACGCCCGCCCCATCGGGGCAGGCAGCATGCGCTTCATACCCGGCCCGCCGTCGACGTACGCTGTCTTGATATAGAGCGATTCGGGGTTTACCCGTCCGGCTTCATCCTTATTTTGAAGGTTCGAAATCGCAGAACGGACCACTTTTTCAGCAACCCTCGCCGCATGCTTCGGTGAGAAATGAAGGATGCTGATCGCCTCGTTTACCGAGCGGCCGCGGATCAGATCGATCACCAGTCGCATCTTGCGCGGCGAAGAGTTGATATACCGGTTTATGGCTCGGGCTTCCAGCATCGGCTTAGCTTGCCTCGGGGGCGGCTTCGGTCGTTGTTGTTTCGCTCCTCAACCCCGGGTGGCCGCGGAAGATCCTGGTGGGGGCGAACTCACCGAGCTTATGCCCGACCATGCCCTCGTGGATATACACCGGAATGAATTTGTTTCCGTTGTGGACGGCGAACGTATGCCCGACAAAGTCCGGCGTGATCGTGGAGGATCGCGACCAGGTCTTGATCACCTTTTTCTGGCCCGACTTTGCCATCGCTTCGACTTTCGCCAGCAGCTTCTGATCGACAAAGGCGCCCTTTTTTAGAGATCTGCTCATCCGATGATTCCGGGGTTACTTACGCCGTTTCACGATGTACTTATTCGATTTCAGCTTATGGTGCCGGGTTTTCTTCCCCTTGGTATGCCAGCCCCAGGGCGATACCGGGTGGGGATTTCCCTGCGGGGATTTCCCTTCACCTCCGCCGTGGGGGTGATCGACCGGGTTCTGAACGACGCCGCGCGACTGCGGCCGGATGCCGAGCCAGCGCGACCGGCCGGCTTTGCCGACCGTAATATTCTCATGCTCGATGTTGCTCACCACCCCGATCGTCGCGAAACACTCGACAGGGACGTTGCGAATCTCTCCCGAGGGCAAACGAAGCTGGGCGTACTTCCCCTCTTTTGCCATTACTTGTATAGAGCAACCGGCGCTTCGCGCCATCTGTCCGCCTTTTCCGGGACGGAGTTCCACGTTGTGGACGAACGTCCCTACCAGGATATTCCCAAGGGGCATCGCGTTGCCGATCTTGATGTCCGCATCAGCTCCGGAGGAGATCACTTCTCCCACCTTGAGGCCGTCCGGGGCAAGGATATAGCGTTTCTCGCCGTCGGCGTACATCAGCAGGGCAATACGCGCGGAACGGTTCGGGTCATATTCGATCGCCGTCACCTTCGCGGGGATTCTTTTCTTATCGCGTTTAAAGTCGATGATGCGATAGAACCTCTTGTGACCGCCTCCGCGGTGGCGCGAGGTGATGTGACCGTTCGAGTTGCGACCCCCTGATCTATTGTTTGGCTCGATCAGCGATTTTTCGGGTTCGGACTTGGTGATCTCCTCGAACGTCGGAATTGTCATCCACCGTGTTCCGGGCGTCGTCGGTTTTAAGCTGCGCATTCCCATCGGGTGCCTTTTCCTCTTCCGTTAGACGTTTTCAAAGAGGTTGATTTTGTCGCCCTCTTTGAGCGTGACGATCGCCTTCTTGAAACGGGACGTCGTGCCCTGAAATTTTCCCCGCCTTGTCATCTGCGATTTCGTCTTGCCCTTGCAGTTCATCGTGCGGACGTTCGTTACCGAAACGTTGAATTTCTTCTCCACCGCCCGGGCGATGTCGATCTTCGTCGCCCCCGGCGCGACCTCGAAGGCATACAGCCCCTTCTCCTGCACATTGGTCATTTTTTCGGTTACAATCGGACGGTAGAGTATGCCGATCATGGTTCAGTTTTTAATGAAACGTCTTTTCCAAAACCTCGACGGCGCTCTTTTGGATCAGGAGAATGCTGTTGTCGAGGATTTCATACGTCGATGCTTTCGACGCTTCGATGATGTTGAGATACGGGATATTTCTGCCGCACTTCCAGATCGAATCATCCTTCCTGGGCACAACGAGCAAGGTTTTTTGCTCGGACAGTTGCAGCGCTTTCAGTATTGCCGCCAGCTCCCGGGTCTTCGGCTGTTCGAACGTGAAGTCTTCGACAACCTTGATCGAGGCGTTTTTGGCCTTATAGCTCAGGGCCGACTTTCTGGCAAGCTGTTTGACCTGTTTCGGCAGCTTTTTTGAATAATCTCGCGGCACGGGGCCGAAGATCGTTCCCCCGCCTCTCCAGAGAGGAGACCGGAGTGCCCCGACTCGTGCGCGGCCTGTATGCTTTTGTTTCCAGGGTTTCTTGCCGCTCCCGCTCACCTCGCCGTAGGTTTTTGTCTTGTGGGTCCCCTGGCGTCTGTTCGCGAGATAGGTCGTCACCGCCTGATAGATCGCATGGTCGTTCGGCTGTATCTCGAACACTTCCGGCGAGAGGCGGACGCGATTGCCGCTGGCCGTCCCGTCTTTCTTGTAGATTTCAAGTTCCATGGAATATCAGCCCCGATGCTCTTTAAGAATCTCGACGTAACTATTGATATGGCCCGGGACCGAGCCGCGGACCAGAAGCAAATTCGACTCGGGAATCACCTGAACGATGCGAAGGTTTTTCACCGTCACCCGCTCTCCGCCCATCCGGCCCGCCATGCGCATGCCCTTAAAGACCCGCGAAGGAAAGGAGCTGGAACCGATCGAGCCTGGTGCCCTTTCCCGATCGCTCTGACCGTGCGTCCGGAATCCGCCCCCGAAATGGTGCCGTTTCACGACGCCCTGAAAACCCCGGCCTTTGGAAGTTCCTGCCACCGAAACGATATCCCCTTTTGCAAAGATTGAGTCTACCTTGACTTCGGCCCCGAGCTGGAACTTGCTGGTGTCAAAGTCCCTGAACTCGCGCAGGAGGCGCTTGGCACTCACGCCTGCACGCTTGTAATGACCGGCAGTCGGTTTATTCACGAGGCGTTCCTTGGCTTCACCGAATCCGAGTTGAAGAGCCTCATAGCCGTCGCGTTCCTTCGTCTTGATCTGGGCGACGAAGCACGGCCCCGCCTCGATGACGGTGCACGGAACTGCTTCGCCCGTCTCATCGAACACGTTCGTCATCCCGATTTTTTTTCCAAGAATGCCCGGCATAGATGGGATCCTGAATCCCTTCGTTCGTTGCAACTAAAATCCCGCCGATTCGTGGCGCTGAGAGCGCCACCTTCGGGGTTTTATAAAATCAGATTGGCCTTAGAGACCGGAAACGGTCTTATACCTTGATCTCCACATCGACGCCTGCGGGGAGTTCAAGCTTCATCAACGAGTCAACCGTCTTGTTCGACGAGTTGAGGATGTCGATGAGGCGCTTATGGGATCGCATCTCGAATTGTTCTCTCGATTTCTTATCGACGTTCGGCGACCTTAAGACAGTGTACAGCGTGCGCTTCGTAGGCAACGGAATGGGCCCGGAGACGACCGCGCCGGTGGACTTGACCGTTTTGATGATCTTTTCCGCCGATTTGTCGATCAGAGCGTGATCGTACGATTTCAATTTGATCCTTATTTTCTGCCCGGCCACGAGATTGGTTCCTTCCCTTGCCTACTCGAGTATTTTCGTTACCACGCCCGCTCCGACGGTGTGTCCGCCTTCACGAATCGCGAACCTCAAACCGTCTTCCATGGCGATCGGCGAGATCAGCTCGACGGACATGTTGTCGACATTGTCCCCCGGCATCACCATCTCAGTCCCGGTGGGGAGCGTTGCGACACCCGTGACGTCTGTCGTCCGGAAATAGAACTGCGGACGATAGCCGCTGAAGAACGGGGTATGGCGTCCGCCTTCCTCTTTCTTGAGCACGTAAGTCTGCGCCGTGAAC
>VBOC01000208.1:0-1920 GCA_005877655.1 Ignavibacteria bacterium | reverse complement strand
CGAGCTCTTTCCGGAACATCTCTGCGCCGGTGATCACTGTTTTCTTGTGCGCACCGAGCCCGACAACCTCGACTTCGTCGCCCACCTTCGCCTTGCCGCGCTCCACGCGCCCCGTCCCCACGGTTCCCCGGCCGGTGATCGAAAAGACATCTTCGACCGGCATCAGGAACGGTTTGTCGATCTCCCGCTTCGGCAGCGGGATGTAGCTGTCCACGGCATCCATGAGCTCGAAGATCGGCTTAAACGCCGCGTCATCCGGCTTCGCATCGGGCTGCAGGGCGCGCTCCATCGCCTTCAGGGCGCTGCCGCGGATGATCGGTATCTCATCGCCCGGGAATTCGTATTTTTTCAGCAAATCGCGAAGCTCCATCTCCACCAGCTCGATGAGTTCCGGATCATCGACCATATCGATCTTGTTCAGAAAGACCACAATGCGTGGAACGCCGACCTGCCGCGCCAACAGAATATGTTCGCGCGTTTGAGGCATCGGACCGTCGTTCGCCGCGACGACCAGGATCGCGCCGTCCATCTGTGCGGCGCCGGTGATCATATTTTTGATGTAATCGGCATGCCCGGGGCAATCCACGTGGGCGTAGTGCCGTTTCGACGTCGAGTACTCGACGTGCGCCACCGCAATCGTGATCCCGCGCTCGCGCTCCTCGGGGGCGTTGTCGATGCTGTCGAATGTGCGAACCGACGCCAGGCCCTTTTTGCTGAGGACCATGGTGATCGCCGCGGTCAGCGTGGTCTTCCCATGGTCGATGTGACCGATGGTGCCGACATTGACGTGCGGTTTATCCCGCGTGAATTTTTCCTTTGCCATGGACTAGGTCTCCTTAGATTTTAACTTACGCCAGAACGGCTTCCTTGCCTTTAACTTTTTCGATAATCTGGTCGGAA
Source organism: Ignavibacteria bacterium (assembly GCA_005877655.1). GTDB lineage: Bacteria > Bacteroidota > Ignavibacteria > UBA10030 > SZUA-254 > VBOC01. The sequence continues at coordinate 1,020 of VBOC01000208.1, read as the reverse complement.
ATACTCTGAGGCACTTCCTCATAGTGCGAGAACTGCATTGTGTAAATCGCCCTTCCCTGAGTCATCGACCGGAGCGTCGTTGAATAGCCAAACATCTCGGAGAGAGGCACTCTCGACTTGATCACCTGGGCATCCTTCCGGGCGGTCAGCCCTTCGATCTTACCCCGCCTTGAACTCAGATCGCCCATCACGTCGCCCATGTACTCCTCGGGGGTCACGACTTCAACATCCATGATCGGCTCAAGCAGAACGGGATGCGCCTTCTTCGCGGCCGCCTTGAACGCAATCGAGCCCGCGATCTTGAATGCCATCTCGGACGAATCGACCTCATGGTATGATCCGTCGAAGAGCTTCACCTTCACATCCTCCATGGGATATCCCGCAAGAACGCCGTTACGCATCGCCTCGACAATTCCTTCCGAGACGGAATTGATATATTCCTTCGGGATCGACCCGCCGACTACGGCATTCTCGAATTCATATCCCTTGCCCATCTCGTTGGGCTCGAGGGTGATCCAGACATGGCCGAACTGACCCCGCCCGCCGGACTGTCGTACGAATTTGCCTTCCTGTTCGACCTTCTTCCGGATAGTTTCCTTGTAGGCCACCTGGGGTTTGCCCACATTGGCCTCAACCCTGAATTCCCGCTTCATCCGGTCGATGATGATCTCAAGGTGAAGCTCCCCCATCCCGCTGATGATGGTTTGGCCCGTCTCCTCATTCGAGGAAACTTTGAAGGTCGGGTCCTCCTCCGCAAGCTTCGAGAGGGCTTCGCCCATCTACTCCTGGTCGGCTTTCGTCTTCGGCTCGATTGCAACCGAAATCACCGGCTCCGGGAAATCCATCTTCTCCAGGATGATCGGATCGTTTTCGTCGCAGAGCGTATCGCCGGTCCTGGTATGCTTCAGCCCGACGACGGCGACGATATCCCCCGTAAACGCCTCATCCACATCCTCCCGGTGATTGGCGTGCATCCGGAGGAGCCGTCCGATCCGTTCTTTCCGCTCGGAAATCGAATTG
>VBOC01000035.1:38169-50493 GCA_005877655.1 Ignavibacteria bacterium | reverse complement strand
CCTGATCCCGCGTTGCGATGCACCAGCTCAAAAGCTCAAGGCGATCCTCCTGCCGAAAATAATCCATGAGGGAAAAGGGGCCCGCGGCAAGCTGCTCCTTCTCCTGCAGAACGCCCATACGGCGGGGACTGATAGGAAGAGTCTTGAACAAATGCGTTTCGAAGTTAAAGTAAAACGGGCTGGAGTTAAGATACGGGATTTTCCCGACGACGTTATCGGCGTACACGTTCAGGGGATCATAATAGACGTCGCGTTCGACGGGGATTTTTCCGGCGTCCTTTATGATTCGAATGAGCTGATCTTTGGCGAGCTTCATCGGGCTGATTGCGCCCGCGTCGTGGGCGATTCGCTCCTGCCCCACCGTTCCGTCGATATCGTCGGCTCCAAAATTCAGCGCGACCGACGCAACTTCCTCGGTGAGCATCACCCAGTATGCCTTGATATGAGGAATATTATCGAGCATCAACCTGGAGATTGCAATCGTCTTGAGATCATCGATGGCCGAGGTAAAATGGTTGCGAGGTTTGATCCCCGTGTCGCCGGGCTGGAATGCGAGGGGGATGAAGGTGAGGAAACCGCCCGTCTCATCCTGTGCTTCGCGCAGCTTGATCATATGGATGATGCGCTCTTCCAGCGTTTCGATATGGCCGTACAGCAGCGTGCTGTTGGTCGGGATCCCCAACCGGTGCGCGGTCTTGTGGACCTCGAACCATGTCTTCGCGCCGATCTTCTGATTGAAGATCAATTTTCGCACCCGTTCGGAGAATACCTCCGCTCCCCCGCCGGGCATAGTCCGGAGACCTGCCTCCTTGAGCTGCTTCAACACATCCTCGATGGAGAGCTTGAATTTCTTGTGGAAGAAATCAATTTCCACCGCAGTAAACGCCTTGACATCGGTGTTCGGAAATTTCTCGTGGATGGAGCGAACGATCTCGAGGTAGCGCTCCCAGGGCCAGTCGGCGGGCATCCCGCCGGTGATATGCACTTCATGAATTTCGGGAGAGAGCTTCGAGAGAATCTCCTCGGTCGCCATCCCGTACGCTTCCGGATCTCCCTTCTTAACCGCAAAGTCGCAGAACTTGCAGGAGAGGATGCAAATATTGGTATGTTCGATCTTCTGGTTGAGCACGAAGTAGACTGCGTCTCCGCTTTTTTGCCTCTGGACGAAGTGGGCCATTTTCCCCAGCGAGATGAGGTCGGGTGTGCCATACATAGTCAGGCCGTCTTCGAGCGAAAGCCGTTCGCCGCGCTGGACCTTTTCCCAGATCGGGATAAGCTGGTTATCGCGAAACAAGATATCTGTCTTTGCCATCCGAATTACTGAACCTGTAAAATGAAGACGCTATCCTTGTCGGCGTAGACCAGGCGGGTCGCGTCGGCCGACCAACTTGCTTCGACAAAGGAGGAAGTGGACGCGATCTGCCGCTGGCCGGAACCGTCCGGCTGGACAACAGAGAGACCCCCGCGGGTGGAGTAGCCGATCTTTGATCCATCCGGTGAAAACCGGATTGAGTAGATGGAGGTTGGGTTTGTGTAATGCGTGACCGGATGTTTCTGGCCTGAATTGATGTCGCGCAAGTAGACCTGTTGAGCAGACGAGGAATCTCCCCCATCGACATAGATCAACGAATCGCCGTCGGGCGACCAGTCGACGGTCGGATATGTAGATGTCAGACTATCCACAATCCTATAGCCGCTCCCGTCCGCACCGATGATCCCGAGATAAACTATCGAACCCTTGCTAAACTCGAAGGCAATTTGGTTCTTGACCGACCAGGCAACTGCGGAGACATTGCCTGGAAGAGTGTCGTTCACAAGGTGCGCGGGACCACCCGTGCGTGGGGTAATGTAAAGTCGAAAAGTGTCGAAATAATAATGCTGTGCGGAGTAGACAACCCCGGACGCATCGGGGGACCAATCAATGTCGACCACTGATGTTGCCGTATCGATGACCGTCGTGTGTCCCGACGTATCAATCGTTCCCAGGACCTTAAAGGATGTATACCTCAAGCGGCGCGCGTAGAAAATTTCATCGCCGTGCGGCGACCACGCGTAGGTATCACGTGGAAAGAGAAACAGCTCCGCGATTCTTTTTTCAAGCGTTTTGGCAGGATTCATCAAGTAGAGATCGAACGCTGCGGGCTCAACAGGCTCGGCAGGTCCAACTGGCTCTGGGCCGGATACATCCCCCCCACATCCGCCGTTTTTTCGCACCACATAAGAATACTCTTGTTTGAGAAAGGAGATATAGTTGTTGCTCGGCGACCACTTCGCATTCAAAATGGATTTAACGTGTCTCGTTTCGTCCCCGTTGCCGCATTGCAGGGATAATAGAAAGGGCAAGCCCATCGAGGCGATTTTCAGAATTCCGTGGTTGTAAGACATTTCGCCCTGCGAGGAGGGATATCGACCTGTCCCTGCGATGGGCCCCATCACTTCCAGATCCTCTCCCACTTCTCATCGACGCGCCGGACAATTTCATCGGTCATGACAAGCGGCTCGGGGTACCCGGGCTTCCATGTCGCGTCGATCCCCATCACTCCTCTATGTATAGGCGAGATACCCGCGAGCATACTTTCCGTGAAAAAGACATCCCGCTCACAGTCGAAACGCGTGAATACCCCCCAAATATAACTCTCCTGATTGTAAATGTCCACGTCATCGCTCACTACTGCAATAATGGGAATACCCTCGAGGCGGGGATCTTTGACAAGTTTCTCCATCAACTCCCTTCCCGCCGATGACACTTTGACAAGCAAAAGTGTATCGGAAAGAAGATTCGCATCGCGGATGCGGGTGTCGGATTCCAAGATTAATGACCGTAACTCGCGGGGATCCGGGGAATTCTTCGGCGAGCCGGCATCCGAAGGGTTCTTCCCTTCTTTCCGGTCGCTGCCGCCGGAACCTGAAGTATTCATCATCTCTTTTCTGTCCACGCTGCCCGAACCGCCCGCAACGGGGTGCTTCCTCGTCGCATCGACAATCATCTTGCTCCCCAGGTTCATCTTGAAGCTCGTGAAGTCGAGCGTATCGAGCGGGACTTTCGGGATCATGATGAAATCATAGTGCGGATCGAAATGTTCGCGGATCTCATGCAACACGGCATGCCAGTCGCGCACATCGACGCCGGCCGATACTGTGATCAAACATTTCGTCAGAGAAAGCTGGCCGGTTCCCATGAGCCCCAGCGCCGCTTTCATCGCCTCTTTCGCGTAACGCTCTTCGATCGATACAACAAGGAGGTTGTGAAATCCCGCCTCATAGTATGCCCAGAGACTCTTGACCTCCCTGTGAATCAGCTTGACCAGCGGGCCGAGAATCTGCTGTGTGGCATCACCGAGAAACTTGTCCTCCATCGGGGGTTTTCCGACAACGATGGCAGGATAAATAGGATTGCGCCGGTGCGTGATCGCCCGGATGTGGAAGACCGGGAATTCCGCCGCGTCGGAATAGTGTCCGAAATGATCGCCGAAAGGCCCTTCCATCCGGCGCTCCCGGGGAGGCACAACGCCTTCCAGCACAAACTCGGCCGAAGCCGGAACAGAAATGGAAACGGTTTTGCCCCTGGTGAATTCCACGCGGCGGCCCTGAAGAAAACCGGCGAACATGGCCTCATCGAAGCCCTCCGGCAATGCCGCCACCGTGGCGATTGTCAAGGCCGGGTCTGTTCCGAGCGCGACGGCGAGCTCCAAATCCTTTCCCATCTTTTCCGACTGGAAATAATGGAACCCGCCTCCCTTTTGAATCTGCCAATGCATTCCCGTAACACTCTTGTCGTACACATGGAGGCGGTAAATGCCGATGTTACGTTTGCCGTCGACTGGGTCGTACGAGATTACCTGTCCGTACGTGATAAAACGCCCGCCGTCTTTCGGCCAGCAGACCTGAATCGGCAGCCGGTCGAGGTCGGGCGATATCCGGACCTGCTGTGATGCTCCCGAGCGGACATTTTTCGGCGGGGCATTGAAGAATCTTGCGAGCGTATGCTTCTCTTCGAGAAGCGTCTTGAGGCTGGGCGGGAGAGTGCGCTCGAGAAACCCGATCAGCTCTTCGCCGATCTGATCGGCATGCCTTCCGAGAGCGAGCTCAATGCGCCGCGAGCTCGCAAAATGGTTGACGACGAGCGGGATCTCCGATCCCTTCGGGCGTTCGATCAAAAGGGCCGGCTTTCCCTCTTTCAGTGCGCGCGTTGATACTTCGGTGAGCTCGAGAGCCGGATCAATTTCGACATTCGTGCGGTGGAGTTCGCCGTTGGCCTCGAGTGCGGCGAGGTGGCCACGGAAATCACGCCGGGCCATTTACGGTTTTTGGGAAAGCTTCTTACGGAGATCCGGGGGGAGAATCTTCACCAGATCCGGATGTGTCTCGATGAGCCGCATGATATCTGCCAGGTCTTTCTGCCGCTTGCTCGGGCGCCGTTCCGGGGCGGAATACGCCCAGACCTTGCCTTTCAGCACCGGACTGGAGCTGGATCCGCAAATCAGAACCCGGCGTTGAGATATTCGTGCTATGTTTTTCGACTCGAACAACAAAATTCTTCGGCAGCGCGCCGAGCAGCTTCTTCGTGTCCTTTGCCGCAATAACAATGTCAAGGTCGAGGCTCACGACGGGTTCAGCATACGCATTGACCGCGAGACCACCGATAACACAATGCGATATCTCATGCCGCTCAAGAATATCGATGAGTTCTTGAAGTACATCGCGATTCCCATTCGACACCCTCCTCATGAATTCCTTTTCAGTCATCGGTGTCCGCTCCGGTTCCTTCCATGGCGCTTCACTCCAATTCCTTCGACCGCCATCCGGCGGAATCGCGGATCCCCAGCACTCCCAGCAGTTTGTCGGTAAAGGCGCCGACGTATTCCTCGACTGATTTCGGCACGAAGTAGAGGGGCGGCGAGATCGGCATGATGATCGCACCGTCGCGGGAGAGTTTCGCGCACTGCTCGATGATCACGGTCGAGAGCGGCGTTTCCCGGATGCAGAGAACCAGACGGAACCGCTCCTTCAGTGCGACCTGCGCCGTGCGCGTGATCAGCGTATCGCCGATTCCGGAGGCGATCTTTCCCAGAGTCGACGTCGAGCAAGGGATGAGGACGAATGCATCGAACCGATTGGAACCGGAGGCAAGGGGCGCAGTCAGATCGTCATTCGGAAACTGGCGCTTGACGTGGGGCTGCAAATCCTTTTCGGAGAGGTTCAGTTCGTCTTTCAGGAGCGCTTTCCCCCATTTGCTCACAATGAGGAATTTATCGGCGGGACACCGCTTCAGAAAATCAAGCGCGTAGACTGCCCCCGATGAGCCGGTTATCCCGACGACAATTCTCAACGGACCACGGCTCCGGTGACGATCATCGCAAAGACGAGGAAACCGAGGCCGGCATTTATTTTAAAAAATGCGAGCTGGACATCGTCTGCCTTGCGCTGTTCAAGCCACAGGAGCGCTCCGGTCGTCAGGAGAAACGGCGCCGCATACCATGTCCGGATTGTCGTGAAGAAAAGAAGCGAGAGGCACGCGAATGCGATACCGTGAAGGACCGAAGACCAGAACAACGCTTTCTGCCTCCCGAACCGCGACACGAACGAGTACAGGTGTTCGCGGCGATCGAACTCTTCATCGAGAGTAGCGTAGATGATGTCGAATCCCGCTCCCCAGAACAGCGTGAACAGGCACAAGAGCGCGGCTGCCGGCAGATTGTCGAACGAAGGAGATGCGGCAAACCAGCCTCCAAGAGGCGCCATCGCCATGCCGAGACCCACCCCGAAGTGGGCGAGCGCGGTGAAGCGTTTCATGTAAGGATAGAGAGCGAAGATGATCAGGGGAACCGGTGAAAGCGCGAGGCAAAACGTAGAAATCATGGCCGCCGATGTCAGATCGCTCCTCCCAGCGTGACCCTGCCGGTCGGCAGCTCGCGGGATGCGGTGCGAGGGTTGCGCTTGTCGATGTCACGGTCGATGATCCGGTTGAGGGCAAACGCAGTTGTCCGCGCGCCGACAGCACTCAGTAGAACCAGAAGCAGGATTCTCACAGAGGGCGCACCATGGAGCCCGAGCACCAACCCGCCGTAGACGAGCGGGAGTGTGAAAAGGGTGTGCTCGATCTTGACGAGGCTCAGGTAGCGATTCTTTTGGAAGAAGGATTGTTTCAAGGCGAAAGTATCCTCTCTTGCGACGAGGTGAAAAGCGCTGAAAATATAGGCAAAATTTGAACTCGAATCAAGAGTTCCCGGCGGGAGCACTCGCACCGAAGCGTCCTCATAATATTTGGGTTACCTTTATTATGAGGCAACGAATCAGTTTTCAACCCCCTTCGGTTACCTTTATTATAGGGCAACTCGCGGCCCGGCGATATTCTTGAAACTTTCCCAAATATTGGTTATACTGTGGATTCGATAACCGCAAGTTCCAACCTCTTTATTCGCAAACGAAAGGAAGTTCGTCGATGAAAGCAATGCGCGGGATGCTCGCAGCCCTCGTGGTATCCATCTTTGTCCTGGCAGGGTGTGCTCCCAAATACGATGATCAGATTGTTCTAGAAGTCGGCCCCAATAAAGTCACGATGCGCGACTTCGAGAATTTCTATATGCGCAACAGCACAAGCCTCGATGCTGCGCGCCAGAGCACACCGCAGGAGCGGGAAAAGTTTCTGGAACTTCTGACAAATTACAAGCTGAAGCTTCAGGATGCCTACGACCGGAATCTCCTCAATGACCCGGACATCGTCAGCGAGCTTAGGGATTACCGGGTGACGCTTGCGTCCACATTTATAATCGAGAGGGAAATTACCGAGCCCGGAATCAAGCGGCTTTACGATCATCGCCAGAAGCAGATAAGCGCGCAGCATATCCTTTTCTCCATGAAGCCGGATGCATCCCCCGAGGAAACCCTGAAGGTCTATACGAAAGCCATGGATGTCCTCAATCGTGCAAGGAGGGGGGAGAATTTCGATTCGCTTGTTCTCAAATTCTCCGAAGAGCCGTCGGCGAAGACGAACCACGGGGTTATCTACTATTTCACAGGCGGAGTGATGGTGGGGACGAGTTCTTTTGAAGATGCCGCCTACGGCGTGAAGAAGGGCGACGTTTTCCAGAGGCCGGTTCGTTCCACCTTCGGCTACCAAATTTTCCGGGTCCTCGATAGCGAACCTACAAGGTTGCTCAGGGTCCGGCACATCATGGCGCGGTTACAGACCAACAACCCCGATTCCGCGGATGTGGCCTCGGCCCTCGGGCGCATAAAAGCAGTTCAGGACAGCCTGAAGAAAGGACGTGACTTCGCCAGACTCGCGATGAAACTCTCGGAGGATGGCGGCAGCACCGCTCAGGGCGGGGATCTTGGCTGGTTCGAGCGCCGCCGGTGGGTCCTGCCATTTGATGACGCGGCATTCAAGCTCAAGGTCGGAGAGGTCTCCGGGATCGTCAGAACGCCCTTCGGGTTTCACCTTCTGCGATTGGACAGCGTGAAGTCCCTGGCGCCTTATTCCGTCATGTATTCTGAGCTCAAGAAAACCTACCAGCAGACGAGATACGGTGAAGACTATACCCGGTACATCGATACGGTAGATTCTGCCAAGACGACCGACGACAGCAGCTGGGATGCAACATTGAACCCGGCAGTGCGCTCGATGACTCTGATCACAGTCAACGGGCGATCCATCCCGGTCGATTCGGTCATCTCCCTCCTCCGGAAAAAGCAGGAGTTCCGAAGCGCTTCCCTGCGCCGGAGCGATCTCAAGCCCCACCTTGACCGTATTGCGGACTCCTATCTCCTGGAGGAGAACGCGGTGGGACTTGAAGCACGGTACCCCGATTTCGCCTCATTGATGAAGGAATACACCGACGGGATCGTTCTTTACAAGGCCGAACAAACGGAGGTCTGGAACAAAACGACTGTCACCGATTCTTCGCTCCGAAGGTATTTCTCGGAGAACAGGGATAAGTTTGTGTTTCCGGAACGGGTCAAGATCGGCGAAATCGAGGTCGAGTCGGATACGACCGCGCTGATGCTCTATGATTCTCTGAAACACGGCGCCGATTTCGCAAGCCTTGCAACGAGGTGGAACGAAGATCCCGATCTCAAATCCAAGGGCGGAATGATGGGATTCCAGACCGTCGACACGAATGAAGTGATCAAACAGGCGGCCGCGCTCGAAACCGGCGAAGTATCCGAGCCGATCGAGCTTGACAACGGCGGCTATGCGATTGTGAAGCTCTACGCGAAAGAGCCGGCACGGCGGAAAACATTCGAAGAAGCGGGCGCGGAAGTCTCGAACGACTATCAGGAACACATCTCCAAGGCGCTTGAAAAGCAGTGGGTCGATCGCATCAAGCAGAAATATTTCGTCCGGCAGGACACAGCCTTGTTGAAAAACGCCTTCACCTCCCCGCAGGCCTCCCGCTCACGGTGAGATGCGATTTGCCGGGCTCGTTCTCCCCATCCTCACAGCGCTCCTCATCGGTTGCGGCGAGAGGCGCGGGGGCGAAGTCATCGCGCGGGTCGGAAATTCTGAATTGACGCTGGAGGAAGCCCGGACCCATATCGATACAACCCGCAGCGCGTTCGATCTCGCACTCAATGATTATGTCGCGTATTGGATCAATACAGAGCTTCTGTATCAGGAGGCAAAGCGTCAGGGCGTGGAGAGTTCGGAGCCGTTCGTTCACCAGCTCGAAGATGTCCGCCGTCAGCTCGCGAACCAGTCGTACCTTGAGCGCACCATTTATGCCGATACCGGCGGTGTCACTCCCGCACGGATGCAGGCGTATTTCAGACAGCACGCCTCGGAATTCCTGGTCCACGAGAACACGCTGAAACTCAACCTCATCGCGCTCAACAGCCGCGAGGGCGCCACCGCGTTTGCCGCGGCGGTCAGCAAGGGGGCGCCGTGGAAAACGGCCGCCGATAGTTTCAGATCGGAGTCCGCCACCTCGTCGAGCGTGTTATCGGTCTCGTCGGCCGAATATTATACGTCCCAGACGCTGTTTCCCCCCGAACTGTGGAAAGTTGCCTCCGCCCTTTCGGTGAACGAAGTATCGTTCCCCGTGAAAACTACGGGCGCGTATTTTGTTCTCCAGTTACTTTCGAAAGTCCAGCAGGGAGCTCCCGCCGATTTCGACATAGCTCGTCCGGAAGTGCGCCAGCGGCTCCTGATCGACGGCCGCCGGCAGCGCTATGACGACCTCCTCGGAACCCTTCGAAGGAAATATGGTGTTCAAGTAATGTTGGGATCCCATCGGTTGACAGACACCTCGCATGTTCACGAATAGTCTCCGTCCTCTTTGTTTCCTGGCTTTTTCGCTCCTCTGGGCGCCGGGAGTCGCGGACGGCCAGACTGCGGTGATCGACAGGATCGTTGCGGTGGTGGGCAAGGAGCCGATCCTTCTCTCCGATCTCAACGCCCAGTCCGAGTTTTACGCGCTGAACAATCACGTCGACCCCAACACTCCGGCCCTCAAACAACAGGTCCTCGATGCGATGATCAACGAAAAACTCATCCTCGCGAAGGCGCTTGAAGATACGACGATCACCGTTCGCGAGGAAGAAGTGACGAGTCAGCTTGATGCTCTCATTGCGCAGCGCATTCACCAGGTGGGCTCCGAGAAAAAACTTGAGGAGCTGTACGGCATGCCGATCACGAGAATGAAGCGCGAGTTCCGGGATGAGACGCGCAAACAACTTCTCATCCAGTATCTGCAAGAAGCGAAATTCGGGAGTATCCAGCCATCCCGGCGCGAGGTGGAGGAGTTCTACAAGGCATTCAAAGACAGCCTGCCCACCGTGCCTGAGCAGGCGGAGGTTTATCATATACTCAAAATCCCACGGGCGGGCGAAGCTGCGAAAGCCTCGGTGAAGGCGAAGGCGACCCGGATTCTCGACTCGATCAAGGCGGGGGGAGACTTTGCGGACTTCGCGCGCCGGTACTCCGAGGACCCGGCAACGGCCTCGTCGGGTGGCGATCTCGGCTCCTGGCGCCGGGGGCAGTTCGTCAAGGATTTTGAAGAAGCCGTCTTTTCGCTGAAGGAAAACCAGATTTCCGATATCGTGGAAACGACCGCATGCGCGGCATATTCTCTTCAAGATCGGAGTGGACAGCGGCGCGGCGGCGGCGGCGATTGCATTTCTCAAGAGCTTGAAAGACAGCATCACTCGCGGCGCCGATTTTTCGGAGCTTGCGAAGCAATACTCCGAGGACAAGGAGTCGGGACCGCTCGGCGGTGCCCTCGGCTTCCTGCCGATCACTCAATTCGACAAGTCTCTTCAAGACCTCCTTCGAAACATGCGGGAAGGAGAAGTGAGTGATCCGGTGCCGGTGGCGTCGGGAAGTATTTCCGGATACCAGATCGTCCATTTAAAACGCCGCGTTCCGGAACACACCATGAACCTGAAGGACGACTGGAAACAGGTGGAACAGCTTGCCGCGTCGTACAAAAGGAACTTTGAATACCAGAAGTGGCTCAAGCAATTGCGGCAGGAAATCTATTGGGAAGTGCGTCTATGACAACCTTGAAGAGAACACGGTGAACCGGGATCGATCGGTACGCGAATTAAACGATGTCGAAGCGGTCGGAGCGCTCCGGCAGAGCTTCGAAGGGATCAAGCGCGAAATCGCGAAGGTGATCATCGGGCAGGAGGAAATCGTGGACCAACTGCTGATCTCCCTTCTCGCCCGCGGGCACTGCCTGCTTGTCGGAGTTCCCGGTCTCGCGAAGACGCTCCTGATCAAGACGCTTGCCGAGGTGATGGATCTTAAATTCAGCCGGATCCAGTTCACGCCCGATCTCATGCCGAGCGACATCACGGGCACGGAAATTATCGAAGATAACCGTTCGACCGGAACAAAATCGTTCAAATTTGTCAAGGGCCCCGTCTTCGCCAACATCCTGCTGGCGGACGAAATTAACCGCACTCCTCCGAAAACTCAGGCGGCCCTTCTCGAAGCGATGCAGGAGCACCATGTTACGGCCGCGGGGCAAAAATACACGCTCGAAGAACCCTTCTTTGTCCTGGCGACACAGAACCCGATCGAGCAGGAAGGGACCTACCCTCTTCCCGAAGCGCAGCTCGATCGATTCATGTTCAATCTGTGGCTCGAGTACCCTTCCGAAAAGGAGGAGCTCGAGATCGTCAAGTCCACGACCAGCATGTATGCTCCGAAACTCGATCACATCCTCGGGACGGAGGAGATTCTCTTTTATCAAGATCTGGTCAGGCGCGTCCCGGTGGCCGACCATGTCATTGCCTACGCCGTGAATATCGTGACCAGAACGAGGCCTAAATCGGCCGGCTCGCCGCAGTTTATCAAGGACTGGCTGAGCTGGGGAGCAGGCCCGAGGGCCTCGCAATACCTGATCCTCGGCGCGAAGACCCGGTGCGTTCTCGAGGGCAGAAAATCCCCCGATATTGATGACGTCCGCAAGGTCGTCGGCCCGGTGCTTCGCCACCGGATCGTTCCAAATTTCAATGCGGAGGCGGACGCCGTAACGGCGATTCAGATTGTCGAAAAACTGCTGGAGAACGATTGACGCTTCCCGCATGCCGAACGTTCGATCGGCTTTTTCTCCTTCAACCCTCATATTGAACCTGGTTCTTCTCGTTTCGCTTTCCCCGGCATCCCGGCCGCAGTCCTCAAAGAAATACTGGGTATACTTCGTTGACAAGGGTCCGGCGGACGGCGCGACCCATCGGAAGGCCCTGGAGTACGTGAATTCCCGCGCGCTGCGCCGCCGGGCAAAAGTCCTTCCTGCCGGCAGCCTCATCGACGATCAGGATTTGCCCTTATCGAAGCCGTATCTTCAAACAGTGCAGCACCTCGGCGGCTTTCTTGTGCACGAGAGCCGCTGGCTGAACGCCGCAAGCCTTATCCTGACTCCCGCTATGATCGGCGCCGTTTCACACCTTGGTTTCGTGAAGAGCGTCGAGCCGGTCGTTGCATATCGCCGCAGGAAGCAACCTGTTGCGAGCGGGGAGGAAGGCGTCCCGTCTCAGACGGCGGGGCCCGAGATCCCGAAGGCGTGGCCGTCCCGCCCCTCCCGCCTCGCGGGACAAGCGGGACCGATGGCGAGAGCCGGTGTCCCGGTGCCCCGACCCCAATTCGCAATGCCCGAATCTCCGATCGACTATGGACGGTCTGCGACTCAGCTCCAGGCCATCAATGTCCCACGGCTGCATGATCTTGGTATTACCGGCTACGGCGTCCTCATCGGAATGCTTGACAGCGGGTTTCGCTGGAGGGTCCACTAGGCGCTCCGGACACGGCACGTCATCGCCGAACACGATTTTGTTTTCAACGACGATACCACGTCCAATCAGGGGTCCGTGGACGCA
>VBOC01000035.1:30619-38082 GCA_005877655.1 Ignavibacteria bacterium | reverse complement strand
GGGATTGAATGGATGGAGGGGCACGGAGCCGATCTCGTCAGCAGCTCGCTCGGGTACAACATTTTCGACGACGGAAGCGGATATCTGTGGTCACGCGGAGACTTTAATGGACGGACATCAGTGACGGCCAGGGCGGCTCTCCGGGCAGCCCGGCTCGGTGTCGTCGTGTGCGATGCGATGGGGAATGAAAGGAATGGCGACGGAAACATGGGGACGATGCTCACCCCCGCAGATGCCGACAGCATCATCTCCGTCGGCGCAGTCACATTTTCGAAAAAGCTGGCCTCTTTCAGCTCGACCGGTCCCACGAACGACGGCCGCACAAAACCCGATATTGTCGCTCCGGGCGTGTCGGTATTCTGCGCGATCGTTCCCAACACGTACGGCAACCAGCAGGGCACTTCCCTTGCGACGCCCCTCGCAGCCGGCTCCGCGGCGCTCCTGCTTTCCGTCAGGCCGGAGCTATCACCCGTTCAGGTGCGGGACGCGATGCGAGCCACAGCAGAAGCCATAACAGACAGCGCGAGGTTTCCGCTAAGCCCGAATAACTTCACGGGTTGGGGCCTGGTGAATGCGTTTGAAGCGGCCCTGAGCTTTGGGCCCGTATTCAGCAACGTACCGCGTATCACAGCCGGCGATTCGGGCACCGCGGTCTTCACCGCCATCGCATCCCGCTACGGCATTCGCGCGGATGGAGTTGTCCTTCACTTCCTCGCCGGCGGTAACGGAGGATATTCTGCAGTTTCGATGTCATTCGATTCGGCGATGTTTTATCCGACCTCAGGCAGGTATCGGGCGGCGATTCCGCGTCAGCCCTACGGCACGCTGGTTCAGTTCTATATCGACGCGTCCGACAGCGGGGGTCACTCCTACCGGAGTCCGGCAGCTTCGACTGGAACGGTATGGCACCTGCGGTATGGTGAAACCGGCGGGGGCAGGAATCCCTCCATACCCGGTGCATTCGCTCTTGCGCAGAATTACCCCAATCCGTTTAACAATGAGACGGTCATCGAGTACGACCTGCCGGCCGATGAATTTGTCGACATCCGGGTCTTCGATCTCACGGGAAGAGAGGTGGCGGCGCTCGTGCACGGATCTCGGAAGGCGGGATATGGGCACTCCGTCGGCTTCGATGCCGGCGGCCTTGCAAGCGGAGTTTATTTTTACCGGATGAGCACCCCGGCGTTCACGGCGACAAAAAAAATGATGGTTCTCCGTTAGCGACATGGCCATCCCGAAGGTGTCCCTCTCCCTCGGCGGGAACTGGGGAGTCGCAATCGCCCTGATCGCCGTTCTGCTTGCCGCGGCATTCCTGTTTTACCGCTACACGCTTCCTCCTCTGCCACCCGCCCGAAGAATGGTTCTCACGGCGATACGGGCGCTCGCGCTCACACTGCTGATACTCATTTTTTTCGAGCCGGTGTTCAGGCTGGTGCTGAGCGACGAACAGCCTCCCGCCATCGCCGTGCTCGTCGACAATTCGCAAAGCATGACCGTTCCCTCGGCGCACAATCGCTCCTCGGAAATCAAACCGCTCCTCAAAGGTGGTGATTTCGATCGGCTCCCATCGGGGGCGGCTTTGAAAGTTTACCTTTTTGCCTCCGGCCTGCAGCCGCTCAAGCCGCCCGCCCCTGATTCCCTCACCTTCAGCGGGGAGATCACCGACCTCTCCGGCGCAATGGTCGCATTGAAAAACCGGCTGTCAAAGGAAAACATCCGAGCGGTTGCCCTGATTTCCGACGGAAACTACACCGCAGGCAGAAATCCGCTCTATGATGCGGAAGCGCTCGGGGTTCCGGTCTTCACGGTCGGCATCGGCGATACGAACGAGCAGAAGGATATTCTGGTCCAAAAGGTGGTTTCCAACAGCATCGCCTATTCGGAGACACGCGTCCCCGTCGATGTCACCGTCAAATCCTCGGGGTACAACGGCGAAAATGTCGAGGTGACCGTCGCGGAAGGATCCTCGCTCGTCGATCGTACCATGGTGAAGCTGAAGGAAGGCGTGCATGAATATTCGTTGAGATTGTTTGTCGAGCCGAAAGAAGAGGGGACGAAAAAATATACCGTGAAGGTCTCGGGCCTGCCCGGGGAACTAACGGAGAAGAACAACGCCCGGTCGTTTTTTGTTAAAGTCCTCAAGAGCAAGCTGAAGATTCTTCTGCTTGCCGGAGCGCCGAGCCCGGATGTCTCCGCTGTGCGGCAAGCGTTGACGGAAGACGGTCACTTTCGCGTGACGGCATTCATTCAAAAAAGCGCCGACGAATTTTACGAAACCGCCTTCTCGCAGGCTCTCCTGGACAGCGCCGATTGTCTCGTTCTCATCGGTTATCCGTCCGCGGCTTCGAGCAACGCACTGCTCGAGAAGGTCAGGGAAGCGGCCGACAGGGAGAAAAAACCGCTGCTATTTATAAACAGCAAGTCGACCGACTATACAAAGCTCCGGCAGCTCGAAACGCTCCTTCCCTTCAGCTGGTCGGGCACATCCCAAAACGAAATGCTTGTGGGCGCCATGGTCGCCCCCGCCCGCAAAAACCACCCGCTGATTGTGCTCGAGGGAAACGCAACCGAGCAAACCTGGCAGCAGCTCCCGCCCATTTACAAGACGCAGACCGTATTCCGGGCGAAGCCGGAGTCGGATGTGCTCGTGTCGCTGACATTCCAGAACGTGCCCCTCGGCGAACCTCTTATGCTCACCCGAAATCTCAACGGCCAAAAATCCTGCGCCATCACGGGTCACGGCATCTGGCGGTGGCGGCTGCTGGTTCAGGATAACACGGAGACCGGCAAGTTCTTTCCCATGCTGATGGGAAACGCGGTGCGATGGCTGACGACGAAGGAGGATCAGAAACGTGTCCGGATCGCGCCGGTGAAGGAAGCGTTTACCACGGCCGATCCCGCGGAATTCACGGGGCAGGTCTACGATGAACAGCTCAGGCCGGTGGAGAATGCCGAAGTGGTTGTCGAGCTCGAGAGAGATAGGGAACGGAGCCGATTCTCACTCAATGCCGTGGGAAACGGGCGCTATGAGGGAGCGATTGAAGGATTGGCGGAAGGCGATTATGTGTACAGAGGAAGCGCGACGGTCGGGGGGACATCGCTCGGAGAGGATCGCGGCAAGTTCTCGGTCGGCCAGGTGAATGTGGAATTCCTCCAGACAAGAATGAACAAACCGCTGCTCGAGCAAATCGCGTATCAAACGGGGGGAAAATATTATGATATCGATAGAGCGGAAGAGCTCGCGCGTGACCTGGCCACGGGTGCGAAACTTGGGCCGAAGGAAACGGTAACGACGAGTGAAATCGAATTATGGAACTGGCACTACCTGGCTGCGCTCGTCATCCTTCTCTTCGCCGTCGAATGGTTTCTCCGGAAAAGGAGCGGGATGCTTTAAATCCGCGCGTTCTTCCTGAATGCACTCTCCTCTCAGGCTATGCCTGTGGCTAGGCCCGTGAGCCGGTGATGTTCGCTCCTCGCCGGTGGTGCCGGTGAGCCCGCGATCAGTTCTTTGGAATCCTCACATTTTCCCATCAATTTTCTGCAGGCTCGAACGGCCGTTTTCCGGCATTTTCTCTTGCTTTTCGCGTCCAAAAAAGGTAATTTCAACGCTAGTGAAACATCCGTAACCCCAACCCGTCAACTCTATCAGATTGTTGGAATCAGCTCGCCTTGTCACCCTTCACAGGAGCCTCTATGCCCCGCTTTACTGAAATCCGAATGACTCGATTACTGCCTCTTCTTGCTGCTGTCTTCATGTGGGCGGGAATCGACCTGGCTCAGATCAAGCCGGCCGCCGGAATCCGGCAGAACACACCCAATGTTCATGCATTCATCAATGCAAGAATATTCGTCGCTCCGGGCAGAGTGATCGGGAAAGGCACGCTCGTCATCAGGGATGGGACGGTCTCGGCTGTCGGCGCTGGAATCGCGGTTCCGGCCGATGCACGCGTCTGGGATCTTTCGGGAATGACGATCTATCCGGGGTTTATCGACGCCTATTCTGATATCGGAGTGCCCAAGAAGCCGAGGCCCGCGGACCGAAACACTGGAATGATAACGTCCTTTCCTCGCAAAACGCCGATGAGCTCTTCGTGCCGGATCTAAAGGCGGCCGAGAAGTTGCGTGGAATCGGATTTACGAGCGCGCTGGTCGTGCCGCAGAAGGGGATCTTCCGCGGGACGAGCGCCGTATTCGAGCTGGGCGAGGGAACGCCAAACCAGCTTCTTCTGAAACCGCACATAGCACAGCACGTGACGTTCGAGGCATCCGGAAGCGATGCCTATCCAAACTCACTGATGGGCGCGATCGCTCTTCTCCGCCAGACGTTCCTCGATGCGCAGTGGTATCGCAGCGCGATGCAGGCGTCGGCGAAATACCCGGATGAGCCCCGTCCTGAATTCGTGGCAGACCTTGCCTCGCTCGATGACGCGGTCACCGGAAGACAGCCGGTCGTGTTTGAGTCCACAGATGAGATGAGCCTGCTTCGAGCCGTCAAAATTGCGAAAGAGTTCTCCCTTCATCCCTGGGTGCGGGGCAGCGGTTACGAATACCGGCGGATCGATGCGGTAAAACAGACGGGTGTGCCGATTATTCTTCCGGTGAATTTCCCCGATACTCCGCCCGTACAATCGCCGGAAGAGGCCCTCAACACAGGCCTCGAGGAACTGCGCTACTGGGACGAGGCGCCCGACAACCCTAAGAAACTTCTGGATGCAGGAATCACGTTCGCGCTCACGACGGCAACGCTGAAGGATCCGGCGACATTCCCCGAGAAAGTCCGCAAGGCGATCGAAAGGGGACTTCCCCGCGAGGCCGCCCTTGCCGCGCTGACCACAGTCCCGGCGAAGCTCTGCGGGATCGATCAGAAGGCCGGCACATTAGACGCCGGCAAACTGGCCAATTTCGTCGTAGCCGACAGCGAGATTTTCAGCGAGAAATCCAGGATACGCGAGACCTGGGTTGAGGGCAAGCGATACGAGGTCAAGCCAAAGCCCGAAGTGGACCCGCGCGGGACATGGCAGGCGGCGCTCTCCGGCGCGCCGGTCGACTCGATCACCATCGTCCTGAAAGGAGATATCGATGCCCTTCAGGGCACCGTGAAGAGGAGAGGGAAAGAGACGAAACTCGGCACGGTCTCGTTTTCAGATCTATTAATAAAGCTCTCTTTCAACGGGGACACCGTCGGTCTCGATAAAGTCATCCGCATGTCCGGCACCGCTTTCGGAGAGAAGTTTGTGGGAACAGGCGAGCTCTCAGACGGACGGATTTTTAAATGGGTTTCGACACGATCGGATCGATTCCGTCCCGAACCCGACACAGTAAAACCAAAGCCAACGCTTCCGGCATCGTTCGGCTCCGTCTATCCGCCCGGCGCCTTCGGAAGGGCGAAACTGCCCGAACAACCGCAGCATCTTATCATAAAAAATGCAACGGTCTGGACGAGCGGTCCCCAGGGGAAGCTGGAACATGCCGACCTTCTGGTGGAATCAGGCAAGATCGCAAAAGTGGGGATGCATCTGGCCGCCCCCGCGAGCGCGGTCATCGTGGATGGAAGCGGGAAACATATTTCAGCCGGTCTTATCGACTGCCATTCGCATACGGCGATCGCCGGGAGCGTCAATGAATCCGGCGCCGCTGTGACTGCGATGGTGCGGATCGGCGATGTCGTCGACGCCGATGACATTGCGATCTATAGGGAGCTTGCCGGCGGGCTCACCTCGGCAAACCTGCTCCACGGTTCTGCAAACCCGATCGGAGGCCAGAATCAGGTCGTCAAACTCAGGTGGGGAGCTCTCCCGGAAGCGATGAAGTTCGAAGGAGCGATGCCCGGTATCAAGTTCGCCCTGGGCGAGAATGTCAAACAGAGCAATTGGGGCGACCATTATACAAGCCGCTATCCGCAGACCCGGCAGGGAGTCGAAGAAATTATAAGGGATGAGTTTCGCGCCGCGATTGATTATGAACGCGCATTTAAGGATTTCGAAGCAGGCAAGCATAAAATCCCTCCCGGCGCGACCTGCAGTCGGAGGCGATTTTGGAAATTCTGAAAGGCAAACGGCTGGTCCATTCACACTCGTATCGCCAGGATGAGATTGAGATGCTGATGAGGGTCGCGGAGAGCTTCGGATTCCGGGTCGATGGAGCGGGAGCTTCGTCATTCAGCGACTGGTGGGCCTACAAGTTCGAGGTGTATGATGCCATACCTTATAACGGCGCCCTGATGCACGATGAGGGGGTGGTTGTTTCCTTCAATTCCGACAGCGATGAGATGGCCAGACGGTTGAACACCGAGGCGGCAAAGGCCGTCAAGTATGGCGGCCTTTCGGAGGAGGAGGCTCTGAAATTTGTGACGATCAATCCCGCGAAGCAGCTCCAGATCGATAAGCGCGCCGGATCGCTCGAAGCGGGGAAGGATGCCGACTTCGTGCTCTGGAGCGGCGATCCGCTCTCGACCTATTCGATCTGCGAGCAGACATGGATCGACGGCAGGAAGTATTTCGACCGGACGAGGACAGGAAGATGGGCGACGAAGTGGCCCGGGAACGCGCAGTGCTGATTCAGAAGGCCCTGCAATCTAAGAAAGGGCCACCGGCGGAATCAAGACCCACCGCCTCAATGGAGGTCAAGCAGCCATTCTCCTGTCACGAAGAAGAGGCCGGAAAGGAGCAGAGGTAACATGAGGATACCGACATTTATTTCTATAGGTTTGCTCTCGGCCCGGCTCGGCATTGCGGAAGCCGGCGAAGTTCCGGCAAAGCCCCAGGATCATCCGATCGCCCTGACCGGCGGAACCGTTCACACCGTCAGCAGGGGGGAGTTCAAGAACGCGATCGGAGCCGATGTCGAGATTCCGCCCGCTGCCGAGAAAATTGATGTCCGCGGAAAGCACATCTATCCGGGGATGATCGACGCAAGATCGGATATCGGCCTCATTGAGATTGAAGCCGTTCGTGCGACACGCGACGTGTCGGAAACCGGCAGCATCAACCCCGATGTACGCGCGGAGGTTGCGGTCAATCCGGAAAGCGAAGTCATTCCCGTTACCAGGGCGAACGGCGTTACGATCGCAGCCACCATGCCTTCGGGCGGCACGATCAGCGGGTCTGCGGCCGCCATCGAGCTTGAGGGGTGGACGTGGGATGAGATGACGTTGAAGGCGCCGGTCGGGCTCCTGGTCAATTGGCCCTCCATGCGGATTAACAAGGCGTGGTGGGAACAACGCTCCGAAGAGGAACAGAAAAAGGCGCGTGAAAAGAGTCTGGCCGAGCTTCGAAATGCATTCCGGGACGCCCGGGCTTATCTGCAGGCGAAGCGATCAGAGTCCCGCCAGAACATCCCTCATCATAAGACCGATTCGCGCTGGGAGGCAATGGCTCCGGTGCTGGATCGTACCATCCCCGTCATGATGGAAGCGGGGGATCTCGAGCAGATCGAGGCAGCCGTCGCGTGGGCCGAGCAGGAAA
>VBOC01000035.1:11472-30579 GCA_005877655.1 Ignavibacteria bacterium | reverse complement strand
TGATTCGTGGCGGGCGGCGAATATGCTGAAGGAAAAGGGAATTCCGGTTATAGTCAATCCGATTCATCGCACGCCCGAACGGCGTTGGGAGTCATATGATGAGCCGTTCACGCTGCCGAAGAAATTATACGATGCGGGGGTTCGATTCTGCATCGCCGGAGAGGCAGGCGCTTCGAACGAGCGCAACGTTCCTTACCACGCCGCGACGGCGGCTGCCTACGGGTTACCGAAGGACGAAGCACTTAAATCGGTCACCCTCTATCCCGCCGAAATCCTCGGGATCGCCGACCGCGTCGGATCGCTTGACGCGGGAAAGGACGCCACGATAATCGTGACCGACGGGGACCCGCTGGAAATCATGACGCACGTTGAGATGGAGTTTATTCGCGGGAAAAAGATCAGCCTCGACAGCCGGCATACGCATCTTTATGAAAAGTACAAAGAGCGATACCGCCGTTTGAACAGCCATTGAACTATAGGTCGCGCGATCGGCGGGCCACGGAGCCATGCCGCCCGCTGATCTGAACGGTTTACCTCTGGAGGCGCTTAAAGCGGAGGGATAATCGTTAAAGCGGGGGGATGATCGGGCGAACGGGATGCGCCACGCCGCCGGTTCAGACTGAACAACCGGTTGCGCCGGACGGACTAATATTCCGTTACGACGATATACGTATTAATGACGCCGAGGGCCAGATAGAGCGTGATCCCCAGCGAGATCCCCCACTGTAGCAAGAGCAGGATCTTTTCCTTCAGCACTTCGGTCATTCATCTCTCCTGATCGGTTAACATCCTTCCCCAAAATATACTTTTGTCAATGACAAAAAGCAACACAAAACACCCGGAAGAAACGATTAAATCGGAGAATTCAGGCAGGTTAAAGGGGAAAAGACCCTTTCACAGGCTCATTTCACTCTTCCGTCTGCAGAACTACGTTTCGGATTGTTTGATGAATTTCGTGCATATCGACGCGCCCCTTGCGCAGATAGGGTATGCCGTGCATTTTCAGCACGGCAATATCCTTAACGTCGAGATCACGGCCGGTAATTACGATGACGGGGACGGTCTTATGCCTCGCATGCTCCTTGAGCTCACGGATGAGGTCGAACCCGCTTAACCGATTGAGGGCGAGGTCCATGATGATTGCGGAAGGCTTCTCCCGGTCAACCAATTGAAGGAAGTTCTCTTCCAAAGGGAACAGGACCCCCTTGAATCCCTCGTCCTCTACCACGAACTTCATCAGCTCAGAAAATCCCGGGCTATCCTCGACGATGAGAACCGTTTTCTTCTTCATTGATTCGTCCCGGGGACTGCTTCTTTCATGCGACGGAGCCGGCAAATTGACAACGCAACAATGTTGATGATGGCCGAGAAGGAATGTACCTGAACATAGAGAAAAATGAAACAAAAGTCAATGGGCTTTTATTCAGCCCCCGGCTCCTGGAGTTGGCGTACTTTCCCAGTGGCGTATCTCCTTACATTAATGGATTTTGGCGATTTAGTTTTCCGAAGGTACCGATACGCCGCTTTATTCCGCCGATTGGCGACGCTACGCGAGGATGTTCCGCTCAAGGAAAAGCTTGGCGACCTGGAATGGCGCGGGGCGCAGAAGCGCCTCAAATCCCTTTGCCGCGAATTGGGGGTCGAAGATCTGCCGAAACGCATATCCGCCTGGCGTTCCTGATGAATTAACGGTCGAGCGGGGAAGCACAACTCTCCTCCCGGGCCTGAACGACTGCCCGTTGTTGACCGATCTGATTGGAACCAGAAGAGCATGAGGTCTGTTATCCTATATATCAGGGAGGGGAGAGGGGAGTCGAGATGAATACTGAGATTCGTATTCTGGCAATTCTTACTCTGTTCGTTGCGGGCGAAGTGGTAGCCCAAAACGTGAAGGTCAACGACGGGAGTCTTACCATAGGGGGGTTTGTCAATTCCACTCTTTATGTTCAAGATCAGGCGTTCTCGTTCGGTAACGGACAGAATGCCGAGCTTCCCGTACCACCACAATTCGCATCCGGTAATTGGTTTTTCGACGCCGACCTCCGTAATACCCGTCTCTGGCTGAACTTTTCAGGTCCCCAACTCTCGGAATCATGGAAGGTAAAAGCCTATCTCGAGGGGGATTTTTTCGGAGGCTACAACGGAAACAGCTTCGTAAGCGCCGAACAGTTTATTCCCCGTTTGCGCCTTGCCTACGCGGATCTCATCGACAGTTCCCTCACCATCAGGATCGGACAGGCATGGGCTCCGCTCTTTGGATATGTCCCCGTCTCGTTAGCGCACATTGCCTTCCCGCTTGGCTGGGCATCGGCTGGTTTCCCGGGCTGGCGGTTCCCGGGACTATTTATTTATTATACTCTTACAGAGACCGGCGCGCCGACCACCGCCCAAATCCAATTTGCCGCCATGAAGCCTTCCTGGTTCACAGCCCCTGCTGCCGGGAATAACGACCTGAATTCCGGGATGACCGCGGGGAATGCTTCACTCGTCCCCCAGCTCGAGGCTCGTCTGAACCTGGACGGCAAGATAAGTCCGACAAGCGCCTGGGGAGGATATATCGTCGCTCACTTCGACAGGAAAGACCTTGCCGGAGTGAATCATCCGGATAGCATTCCTTCCAAATACCTGAATGGATATGCAGCGGAAATCGGGGCAAGGTACAGCACCGAGGGATTCTCCTTCGCAGGCAACGCGTACTATGGCAAAGCAATCGGCCAACAATTGGGGATGCTCGCTCAGGCCGGTGATATCGGGGGGGTTGGAGGCTGGACTCAGATTGGGTATAACTTCGACCCGCATTGGGGAGCCTACGCATTTTATGGGATTGACAGCCCGAATAAAGATGATGTGGTGTCTGCAGGCGCCACGAGATGGCAGAACCAAACCGCCGACGGGCTCATCCGCTACAAAACAGGTCCGTACGCACTTGGGGTGGAGTGGCTTCATGCGGCTCTGAAGACGGGGCCCACGGGAGCGACAACGACGGGGAATCAGATATCCTTCAGCTTGCTTTATAATCTCTAGCTGGAATAAGAGTTGGACAAGATTCACGGAAAGGAGCCGGCATGGACAATCGGATCAATGTCGCACCAGGCGTGACACAGGCACAAGGGATCTGGCGAGTTATTCTCGCATCGTCGGTCGGAACCATGATCGAGTGGTACGACTTCTATATTTTCGGCAGCCTCGCTGCAGTTCTCTCGCCGATATTTTTTCCTCCCGGCAATCAGACGTTTGCCTACATCGCCTACCTGGCAACGTTCGCCGTAGGATTTGTCGTGCGCCCATTCGGCGCACTTTTTTTTGGCCGGATCGGCGACCTCGTCGGTCGGAAATATGCGTTCATCGTCACACTCTCCATCATGGGGGGTGCGACGGCTATCATCGGCATGCTGCCGACGTTCCAGACTGCAGGATGGTTTGCGCCGATTACGCTTCTTGTTATCCGCATCCTGCAAGGCCTGGCGCTCGGCGGCGAGTATGGAGGCGCGACAGTCTATGTTGCCGAGCACGTCCCCGACCACAAGCGTGGATTCTACACCAGCTTCATTCAGATCACCGCAACCCTGGGTCTTTTTGTATCTCTGGTGGTGATTCTTGCAACACAGTCCTCGATGAGCAGAGAAGCATTCTCATCATGGGGCTGGCGGCTTCCGTTCCTTCTCTCAATTATCATGCTTGGCATCTCGCTGTACATCAGGCTCAAGATGAAGGAATCGCCCATATTCGCGCAGATCAAATCGGCAGGAATGACGTCGGCAAGACCACTGAAAGAATCGTTCGCACGCTGGGAAAATCTTAAACGTGTCCTGATTTCACTCTTCGGCGCAACGGCAGGACAGGGGGTGGTTTGGTATTGCGGACAGTTCTATGCCCTGTTCTACATGCAAACGATTCTCAGAGTAAATCCCGCCCTCGCAAATAAGGTCGTGGCGATCGCCATACTGCTCGCGATGCCGTTCTTCACGGTGTTCGGTGCTTTGTCAGACCGGATCGGGCGGAAGAAGATTATCATGGCGGGGTGCCTTATCGCCGTGCTGACCTACCTGCCGCTCTATCATATGATGGAGAGCGCTGCAGGAAACAACGTCGTTTCGGTATCGTCTACGCGCAATCCTGTCACGGGTGCCATCAGTTTGACTGCATTAACAACCGACGCGAACGGGAGTCTCGTGCCGGCAAAGGAGGCCAGCGATCCGAACGTTCCCATGCTTGTCTTCCTGGTTTTCATCCAGGTGATTTATGTTTGCATGGTGTACGGGCCGATTGCCGCTTATCTCGTTGAGGCATTCCCCGCGAAGATCAGGTACACATCCCTTTCCCTGCCTTATCATATCGGCAACGGTGTCTTCGGAGGATTGTTGCCCTTGATCGGGCTCTATGTGTGCGCTTCGACGGGCAATATCTACGCGGGGCTCTACTATCCGATGGGTGTCGCGGGGCTGACGTTTCTCGTTGGAAGCATGTTGCTGCCGTCTCAGACTCATCACACCAAGATCTGGGACGAAGTAGGCAGACAGACGGCACACGGCGTTGCGCACTAGGACCCTCGTCCGGCCGGAGAACCGTATCGCACGCTGAACGGCCTATTATAATGCTTTGAGCGGCACCAGCCGGCTCCTCCTTCCGTTGACTTTGAACCGGGATTTTACTAAATTATCCCCTCAGTTTTCCGCAAGAATAAGCATATCCAGGTGCGATAATCATGTTCGCGGTCGTTGATGTCATGGGCCAGCAGCTGAAGGTGAGCCCCTCCGAGCGGGTGTTTGTGCCGAGCCTCCCGAGCGAGGTCGGCGCAACGGTGAAATTCGACCGGGTGCTGCTCGTCTCCGATGATAAAGGCGTTAAAATCGGGAACCCCTTTGTGAAAAGCATTGCCGTTCAGGCGAAGGTGCTCGGGCATGTGAAGGACGATAAGGTGATCGTGTTCAAGAAAAAGAAACGCAAGGGATACCGCGTCCGCCGCGGTCACAGGCAGCACTACACGGAAGTTGAGATTACCGCAATCGGATAAGGAGTAAGGTCGGATGGCACATAAAAAAGGCGGCGGAAGTTCCCGCAACGGCCGCGACAGCAACGCCCAGCGCCTCGGCGTGAAACGGTTCGGCGGTCAGAAGGTCACTGCCGGAAGCATACTCGTGCGACAGAGGGGAACCCGCTTCGCCCCCGGGCTGAACGTAGGAATCGGAAGCGACGATACCCTCTTCGCGTTACAGGAAGGCTTCGTGAAGTTCCGGCGTTTCGGCAAATCCAAAAAAATCGTGAGTATCATCCCGGCATAAGCGCCGGAAGAACATAATCCGTATCCGGTGCCCGCTTTGGCGGGCATTCTTTTATGCCGGATACCGTCTCGGCTCTCCCCACAATCTTTAAGAATGCCCGCGATGAAAATTACCGTTGTCGGAGCCGGAAATGTCGGCGCCACCGCCGCACAGCGCATCGTCGATAAAGAGCTCGCCAATGAGGTGGTTTTGGTCGACATCATCGAGGGCCTGCCCCAGGGTAAAGGACTCGATATGTACGAATCGACGCCCATCGAGGGGACCGATACCCTGGTTCGCGGGTCAAACTCGTACGACGACACGGCCGGCTCGAACATCGTCGTCATAACGGCGGGGATCGCGCGAAAGCCCGGCATGACGCGCGAGCAGCTTCAGGACACCAACGCCGGGATCGTCAAGGGGGTGACGGAGGCGGTTGTCGCAAAATCGCCGCAGGCGATCCTGATCATAGTCTCGAACCCTCTCGATGTCATGACGTACGTTGCGTTCAAAGTCAGCGGCTTCGAGCGGCACCGGGTGATCGGCATGGCGGGGATTCTCGACACCGCACGGTACCGGACGTTCATCGCAATGGAGCTCGGGGTTTCCGTCAGAGACATCCAGGCGCTCGTTCTCGGCGGGCACGGCGATTCGATGGTGCCGCTCGTGCGTTACACGACGATCGCGGGGGTGCCCCTCGCGGAGTTTATGGACCGTCCCACAATCGACAAGATTGTCAAGCGAACGAGGGATGGGGGGATCGAAATCGTAAACTATCTAAAGACCGGAAGCGCCTACTACGCGCCCTCTGCCGCAGCCGTCGAGATGGTCGAGGCGGTCGTGAAAGACAAGAAGAGAATCCTCCCCTGCGCCGCCTATCTGCAGGGGGAATACGGCTTGCGCGACACCTATATCGGTGTGCCGGTGAAGCTCGGCAGGAAAGGGATTGAACAGATCATCGAAGTCCCGTTGACGCCGGAAGAAAAGACGGCGTTGACAAAATCTGCAGATGAAGTAAAATCGAATATCTCAAAGCTCAAGCTGTAACGTCGCTCTTCACTCCTTCAAATCCATTTTCATTACAACCTCCGCACCGCCGGGAATCCGGTCGAATTCCACGCTGTCCATCAGGGAGCGCATCAAAAAGACGCCCCGTCCATTCTCCCGCATCAGGTTCTCCTCCGCGAGCGGGTTGGGCAGATTCTTGGCGTCGACGCCGGCCCCTTCATCCTGAACGTGCACGGTCAGGAATCCGTTGTTCACCTCGAACGTGAGCGTAACTTTCTTCAGCGGATTGCGCTTGTTGCCGTGGATGATTCCGTTATTGACGGCCTCCGTGGTTGCGACCAGCAGCTTATTATAGTGCGATTCTCCCAGCCCCAGACGCTCGTTGATCTTTTCGAGGAACTCCTCCACCCTCACGATCTCCTTGGGTATGCTGCCCAGGACAAGTCTGAATTTCATTTTCCCTTGCTTCGACATCGGACTTTAGGATTACATGTGAACGATGAGCGACATCGTCATGTTGGCGAATGACCGGCTCTGCGATTCGGTTTGAGTTTGATTCTCGAACCAGCCCTTCGTGGAGAATTCCGTGTGCTCGCTGACGTTCCAAACGATACTGGTCACCGGGCCTATGCTGCGCAGATATCCGTTGAGTGTCCTCTCCTGACCGGTGAAGACATATCGTCGCTGACTAAAATAACGAATACCGGCGGAAAAAAGCAAACCCCGGCCGAGAAGATATTGAACGGTCCCGAGATACGTTCGATCCTCGGAATAGGTCGAGGGGCGCTCCGAGAAGTCGTCCCAGCGAAGCTCTCCCTGCTCGTACAGCTTGATATGACTGAACCACCCGATGCTCAGGCGCTGTGTGAGGTTGAGTCCGGTCGAGTCGATGAATGCGAACTGCCGGAAGGCAAAGCTCCGGATCGGCGATGACGGATATTCAAAATCGTACACCGAGTAGTTCGCGAGCACTTCAAACGTGTTCACGGAGGTAAAATCGCCGGAGGGCATATACAAAAGCCGCGGCGCCAGCCGGAAGACACGATTCCACGAGTTGTCGGCGCTCCGGCTCGAAAAGAGGTACACGAGATGGGTCAGGTTGACGTTGCCTTGCAGCCAGAGACTGAAGTGCTGGTTCAGGCGATGGAGCGATGTGAGGCTCAGAATGTACCATAGTTCGTCCCGGTCATCGTCATTCAGCGCGCTCGGCGTGTCGTACCTCAGAATGCTGCCCGACCCCGAGAGCCAGACCGTATCCGACGGCGAATATCCGAGGGAGATGTTTGTCGCGATCGATGTGCGTTTGGAATGGTTGTTCTTTCTTTCCTCAAACCCCGCCGCCGAGTTGGAGTTTGAGAGCGCCGCCTGCGATGCTCCCTCCACGTTGTGATCTTCTTCCCGTTCCTGATACGAAATCCTCGCCATTCCGTGAAGCGAGTTCCAGGGGGTGTAATCCATTTGCAGGGCGCCTTCCAATCTCAATTCGTTGATTTGCGTGTTCGGCGAGATCTGTTGGCTCGACGCGGTTCTCAAGCGGTCCTCCCGCCCGACGCTTCTGGTAAAAATGTTTCCCTCGAATGCCATCGACAGGTTCTTCGCGAGCCCATAGCCTAACGAGTCGAAGACCGTCAGCGCATCATCCGTGCGTGTCTCGATATTATGGGAGGTGTTGTATTGTCTCTCGACACTGGAATCTGCCGGGAAATAGAAATCGCGGCGGTTTCTATTATAGCCAACCCGGAGCATGTTCCTTGTCTCCTCGAAAAAAACTTTCTCGACGGAAAGAACGGTATTGCGCGTCTCGAGGATGCGGGGCTTGAGGTTGTCGTACTGCCACTCGCCGGTCAGGAAAGTCCTGTACCCGTTGTACTCCAGCCCCCTGGCCCCAAAATCCACCAGATACGACGGGCCGTGATCGCGCTGATCGATCTGATGGTCATAGCGGATGCCGATGAACGGATCGATGTTGATGCGGCTTTCCGGCTGGATCGAAATTCCGCCGTAGAGAGCCTGCGACGACGCGTCGCTGATTCCGATGTTTTTGTTATCAGAGAGACTGAAAAACGAGGCCTTCATCCCGGCGGCTATGCCGTCGGTGAGGCGGCGCTGGAGCGAAAGATCGAGGGTATGCTCATAGGTAATGAGCTTGCGCTCGGTCTGAATCAAAGTCGAAACGAATCGTTCACCCAGCCTGACCGATAAAGGTCCCCAATAGTTCTGGTAGAATCCGAACGCGTTCCAGTGGTACGTGTTGATCGATTTTTCGAAGGATATCGAGGCGATATTCAACCGGCGAAGAGTATCCATCCGCGTCGCCGCCGGGCGTAGCGCGCCGTACACCTCCTGCGCCGGACATCCATGAGAGAAGAGGAAAAGTGCGAGGACGCAACCCCCCGTGAGCCTGAGTCTCGGCAGCAATGAAACGGCAGGCCTCGCGCTCAATGGAACGGGAACGCCCGGCATGAGCGCCCGCCATCACCGGGAGTCCGGTCTTATCAGTAAATCCGGTCGTGCTAAAGACCGAATTTCTGGCCCCGTTCGGGAATTTCAACACTTGCGTATCCTCGTTCATTGAGGCCGCGCTGAAGATCCCCGGCGCGCACATACTCGCCGTGGACGAGGAAAACTTTCGATAGTCCGCTTTTCTTGAATTGGCCGATGTAAGCCATGAGCTCGTTCCCATCGGCATGGGCGCTGAAGGCATTGTGAACAACGACCTCCGCTTTTCTCCTGTAGATCTTGCCGAAGATTTTTACTTCATCCTCCTGGTCCACAAGCCTTTTACCCAGCGTATGCTCCGCCTGGTACCCGACGATGAGAATCGTATTCCGCGAGTCTTCAATGTTATTGGCCAGATGATGCAGGATGCGGCCCGCCTCGCACATCCCGGATGCCGAAATAATCATGCAGGGGCCTTTCAGCTCGTTAAGCTTTATCGACTCCTCTACGGACCGGATGTAACGGAGCTGGCCGAGACCGAAGGGGTCGCGATTCGATTGGATCACCTTATAGGTGTCGTCGTCGAAGCATTCCGGATGCTCCCGGTAGATGTCCGTCGCGTTCACCGCAAGCGGGCTGTCGACGAAGATCGGGATGCGGGCCAACTTGCCTGCGTCGGCAAGCTGATGGAGGGAGTACACAAGATCCTGCGTTCGCCCGACGCTGAATGCGGGGACGATGATTTTCCCGCCCCGCCCGATCGTGCGTGAGAGGTCCGCAACGAGCGCGTTTCCCATATCCTCCGGGGGGTCATGTACCTTGCCGCCGTATGTGCTCTCGCTGATGAGGGCTTCAACGTCCCCCATGAAGACGGGATCGCGGAGGATCGGCATGTCCCGCCGGCCGAGATCGCCGGTGAAGCCGAGCTTTTTCGTCGTTCCGTTTTCTTTGATGGTGAGTTTGACCGAAGCGGATCCGAGGATGTGGCCGGCATCGAAGAACTCGGCCGTTAGATTCGGTGTCACCTGGAATGGCGTTCCGTACGGAACCCCGCGAAACAATTTCATCGCCGCCCCTGCGTCGCTCGCCGTGTAAAGCGGCTCCACAGGAGGCTGATGCAGTTTCGAAAGCTTCCTGTTCAGAAATTCCGCATCCTTTTCCTGGATGGAGCCGCTGTCGGCAAGCATGATTCCGCAGAGGTCCCGCGTGGCGAGTGTCGAAAAAATCGGACCGGTATACCCTTGTTTTACAAGGCCAGGAAGATTTCCGCTGTGATCGATATGCGCGTGGGAGAGTACGACGGCAGTGATCGAGCGCGGATCGAACGGAAAGGTTCGGTTGCGCGCATTCGATTCATCGCGCTTCCCCTGGAAGAGGCCGCAATCGAGGAGGACCGTCGTCCCGGCGATATGAAGGACGTGCATCGAGCCCGTGACGGTGCGTGCGGCTCCCCGAAATTCAATCTCCATCTAAAAACGGGGATTCAGTCGAGGTGGTTTTGTTTCTCGCGGTACTCCATTGCTGCGCGGACGAAATCGCGAAACAAGGGATGAGGATTCGTCGCTCGCGACTTCAGTTCGGGATGGAATTGTGATCCGATGAACCATGGGTGGCCGGGCAGCTCGATCATCTCGACGAGGTCGTTCGTCGGGCAAATGCCGGAAAAAATCATTCCGTGTTTTTCAAGGTTCTCCTTGTATGCGTTATTGACCTCGTACCGGTGACGGTGCCTCTCGTTCACCAGTTCCTTCTTGTACGCGCGGTGGGTCAGCGTTCCCTTGAGGATCTTGCACGGATAACTGCCGAGCCGCATTGTGCCGCCGTAGGCGGTCACCTTTTTCTGTTCAATCATCATATCGATCACATTCTGGTCGGTTTCCTTGAACTCCGTGCTGTTCGCTCTCGTGAGATTGCAGACATGCCGGGCGAAGTCAATCACGGCGCATTGCAGTCCGAGGCAGATCCCCAGGAAAGGGATGTTATTCTCCCGAACATACCGGATCGCCTCAATTTTCCCTTCGATGCCCCGTTCGCCGAATCCGGGCGCAACCAGCAGTCCTGAAATGCGTTGCAGATGCGGGCTGGCTCCGTCGCGCTCGATGTCTTCTGCGCGGATCCATGTGAGGTTCACCTTGACATTGTTCGAGGCGCCGGCATGCACGAACGATTCGGAGATGCTTTTGTATGCGTCCTGGTGCTCGGTATACTTGCCGCAAATTCCGACCGAGATTTCGCCCTGCGGATGTTTGACGCGTTCGACGAATTTCTTCCAGTCGTTCAGGTTCGGTTTCGGGCACGTCAGGTCGAGCTTCTCCAGAATGATCTCATCGAGCGTCTCTTTCGCGAATTGCAAAGGCACCTCGTAGATCGTCGCTACATCATGGGCATCGACGACCGATTCCGTCTCGACGTTCGTAAACAGAGCGATTTTCTCCCGAACCTCCTTCGTCAGCGGGGCCTCCGAGCGGCAGATCAGGATGTCGGGCTGAATGCCGATCTCCAGAAGCGTCTTGACGCTGTGTTGGGTCGGCTTCGTTTTGATCTCCCCGGCCGCCTTGATGTAAGGGACGAGCGTGACATGGACGCTGATGGCATTCTTTCCTCCCTTGGCGAACATGAATTGCCTCATCGCCTCGAGAAACGGGAGCCCTTCGATGTCGCCGACGGTCCCGCCGATCTCGATGATGATGACATCGTAATTATTGGTCGATGCAAGCGCTTCGAATCTTCGTTTGATCTCGTCGGTGATGTGCGGGATCACCTGGACCGTGGCTCCGAGGTAATCGCCGCGCCGCTCCTTCGAGATCACCTCGAAGTAGACCTGGCCGGTTGTCGCGTTATTTTCCTTGGTCATGTTCACGCCGAGAAACCGCTCGTAATGTCCGAGATCGAGATCGGTCTCCGCGCCGTCTTCCGTCACGTAAACCTCACCGTGCTGGAATGGGTTCATCGTCCCGGGATCCACATTGAGGTAAGGATCGAACTTCTGGATCGTGACGCGCAGGCCCCGCGACTTCAACAACAATCCGATCGATGCAGCGGCGATGCCTTTTCCGAGGGAAGAGATCACCCCGCCCGTTATAAAAATGTATTTAACCTTATTTCGGGCCAAAGGTCATCCTTTCTTGTCGCGAATAGTTCCCGGCGTGACGATTCCGGCCGAGAGGACGAGCTTCAGACCCTCCTCCACCGACAGATCGAGCACCTTCACGCTTTCTCTGCGCGTGAGGATCAACATTCCGGATGTGGGGTTCGGCGGATTGAGAATGTAAATGCTGATCATCTTTCCCGGTTCGGTGTCGAGCTCAACCGAGAGTTCGTTCGTGACAAAGCCGATGGTGCTGATCCCCGGCCGGGGGTATTCAACGAGGACAACCTCCCGGAACGACCGGCCCTGCTTGCCTCCCCCGAATGCGTTCAGGAGGTCCTTCGTGGCGCTGTAGATCGTCCGCGCGAGCGGAATTGAAAATATGAGGCGCTCGAAGAACTTGAAGATGGCCAGACCGATGAGGTTTCGGGAAAGTACCCCGACCATCAGTATGAGAATAATCATCGAGACGAAGCCGAGCCCCGGGATGTGACGGTAAAGCAGTTGATCGAAAACCGGAGAGATGATCCCGTCGACGGTCGTAAAGAGGAGATTGAAGAACCATATCGTGATGACTACAGGGAGGAGCACGATGACCCCCCGCCCAAACGTCCCGCGAAGCGACTGCCAGAACGTGTGAACAATCACTTCGTCATTCATTGACCATCCACTGCCGGTTGTTCCTGAAGAATCGATCTGACGCGTGCAACGTCATCGGGAGAGTCGACCGGAATGCTGTCGTGGCCGGTAATTGTGGTCTTAATCCTGATCCCGTGTTCGATGATCCGGAGCTGTTCGAGCTGTTCAATTTCTTCGAGGGCCGCAGTCCCCCAGGATCCGAACTGCAGGAGGAAATCCCTTCTGAACGCATAGAGGCCGATGTGCTTATAGTGCGTCCGCAGGGCGGGGTTTGTCCTCACCGAGCCGTCCCTGTAGCAGGGAATCGGCGAGCGCGAGAAATAGATCGCAAACTGGTTGCGGTCGAATACAACTTTGACGGTGCCCGGATTTGTAAGGTCCTCGCTCCGTTCGATTTTGCGGATGAGGGTGCCCACGGGGATCGCAGGATCGTCGAGCAGCGGTTGAACCGCCTCGTCGATCATGTGCGGGACGATCAGGGGCTCGTCCCCCTGGACATTGACGATGATCTCGTAATCTGTCAGATCCCTTGCGACGAGCGCTGCCCGGTCGCTGCCGGAACGAACGTCCACTGGCGTCATCACGACTTCCCCACCGAAGGATTTCACTGCGGCGGCTATCCGGGGATCGTCGGTGGCCACAATCACTTTGTCCACCGTTCTCGCGAGTTTTGCCCGTTCGTAGACGTGCTGCACCATCGGTTTACCCGACAGCATGATCAACGGCTTAGCAGGCAGGCGTGTGGAGCCGTACCGGGAGGGAATGATGACCGCGACCCGCGGGGAGGCCGTCATTCAGGACTCTCCTCGCCGCGACGCATCCCCGGGGATGACCTTTGGAACCTTGAAAAACTTTTCTGTTTTATCAGGTGCGTTTTTGAGGATTTCTTCCCTCGGCAGCGACGGCCGGACCTTGTCTTCCCGGAACACGTTCTCTAGTTCGATGACCTGGGAAAGCGGCTCCACGTTTGTGGTGTCGATCTCGTTGAGTTTCTCCATATAAGCAAGAATTTGATTGAGCTGCTGCGTCAACTTTTCTTTCTCCGCCTGCGTAAACTCCAGACGCGCCAGTGCGGCGACGTGCTCAACGTCTTTGATGGTGACCCGCATACGTACTTCTCATTTTATTCTCTGTAGTTCCGTTTGATTGTCTCCCGAACCTGATCGCGCAAATGCAGTTCTGCATCCCTACCGTTGGCCCCCGGGGGTATGATCGGATTATCCACCACGAGAGAGATGCTTCCCGGATGCACGCGGAGGGACCCCTTGGGCAAAATTCTGTAACTGCCGTTAATAGTCAGGGGAACGACCGGAATCCCGGACTGGACTGCAAGCCTGAATGCTCCGCGCTTGAAAGGCTGCAGCTTGCCGTCCGTCGTTCTTGTGCCTTCCCCGAATACGAGAACAGATGCTCCCCGGGCAATTGTTCGGGCCGCTTCCTCCACGCTGCGCATTGCCTCCTGCTTCTGGCCGCGGTTGATTGGGATGTAGGTTCGTCCCATGTGCATTGCCCAGCCGATAAAAGGGAACCTCGCAAGTTCCTTCTTGTAGATTATCCGCACGTTGGATGGGATGCCGGCAACGACTGCAGGAATATCGAATAAACTGCCGTGGTTTGCAACGAAAACATAGTTTTGTGATGGGTTTATCCGCTCCGCCCCCTGCACCTCGACCCTGATACCACAAATGGCGAGGATGAGGCGGAAGTACGATTTGACCAGTGAAAAATAAACTCTCTCTGAGTGGTTAACTGCAAACACAAGTATCATTCCGCTCGAAGCCAGGAGCGTAATAAGGACAACGAACAAAACCCTGATGGCGGAAATGATCATCGGATGGGAAAGGACCATTCTGCCCGAAAAAGCAAGCAGGCGATGGGATGGTGCTGCGTCGGGTATCGGAGGATTCTAAGAAGAGGCGCTGCGCGGAAGGCAGATTCGATCACTTTTCGTGGCACCGTCTTACCTTACTGACGAGTGAACGACATCGTGGTTTTTACAATCTACGAAAAGCGAATTTGAAAATCAAGATT
Source organism: Ignavibacteria bacterium (assembly GCA_005877655.1). Taxonomy (GTDB): domain Bacteria; phylum Bacteroidota; class Ignavibacteria; order UBA10030; family SZUA-254; genus VBOC01. The sequence goes on along the minus strand of VBOC01000035.1, from coordinate 16,113 downwards.
ATGCATCGCCTCACCATGAATGACACATTAGCGCAAAACGTATTGGGTTGGTGCAAGTCTTGATTTCAATTCAGAAGAAGTTAAATTGCCTGTGCATTCGGAGAGCAAGACATGAAAATTCTGGCGCTCACGGACATTCACGGGTCCTACAAGCGGGCGGAGGAGATCATCGCAAAACATCCCTCCGACGTTGTCATTATCGGGGGCGATTTGACCACGGTCGGCACGGTCAAGGAAGCCGAAGAGGCGCTCAAGAAAATGCAGACGCTCGCCAACCGGCTCCTCTGCGTCGCCGGTAACATGGATCTGCCGGCGCACGACGAGCTGTTTGCGCGGTTGGGCATTTCTCTCAACGGACGGGGTGTGAAGATCGAGGGGATTGGGTTTTTCGGGGTTTCCGCAGCTCCCCTCTCGCCGCTCCATACGCCATATGAGATTTCGGAGGCGGAAATCGGAAAACGAAGTCTATCCGGCTTTTCCCAGGTGAAGGATTGCTCGGTGACGATATTTGTGCCCCACGCGCCGCCGTACGGAACAAAGGTCGACATCCTGCACTCGGGGATCCATGTCGGGAGCACGGCGGTACGCGATTTCATCGAACAGGAGCAACCTACCGTTGCAGTTTGCGGGCATATCCACGAGGCACGTGGTCAGGATTCTCTGGAGGGAACGAAAATCGTGAACTGCGGTCCGGCATTCACCGGTTGCTATGCGACAATTGAAATTGGCGACTCGATTTTGATCGAGAACCGCCAGCTCGGCCACTAGGCGGTTCATCGGGCGCCTCACGAGCCGCCTGATACCCCAGCGGTGCAAATTTTTCACACCCCAAAAGCTCCCGGACACGCGTCCTGGGGCGCCTCACGAGCCGCCAGATATCCCACCAGTACAAATTTTTCACACCCCAAGAACTGCCAGACGTGCCCCTTGGCGCGCGTCCGGTCATCGGTTAGCGATAAATCACTGACCTCCGACCCAGCCTGACCCACCCGTACGCCACTTCAAGCACCCCGAGAACGTGCCAAAATGAGCGTTTTTCGGCAATGGAGGGAGGTTCCAGACCACTCAATTATTAAAATTATCTAGGATTGTGATTCTTGGATAATTTCCCTTGACTTTCAAGCGGAATTACCTAAATTGTTAGCTCACGGTGGGGAAAAGTGGGGAATAATGGAGTGGAATTCATTTTGTTTTGGAGGATTGATCAGGAAAGTGATGCAACACTAGTATGTCATCATTCAAGGGATCATATATGTACTCTGTGGACGAGAAGGGGCGGGTCAATTTGCCAGCCAAGCTCCGGAAGTATGTCTCACCGGATACGAATGACACATTCGTCCTCACCCGAGGCTTTGAAAAGTGCCTTTTTGTTTACCCGATTGATGAATGGAACAAGTTGGAAGAAAATCTGCGAAATCTGTCGGGGTACGATCCGGAGCATCGCCGGTTCATCAGAGCGCTTCTTGAGCTTGCATCGGAAAGCCAGTTGGATGCACAATCGCGCCTGTCCATCCCGCAGGAGCTGAGAGAATATGCCAACATTGAGAGCGAGGTGCGCATTATCGGCACGCTCGACAAAATCGAACTCTGGAATCCGCAGATCTACGATGAGTACAAGACTTCGCAGCCTGAAACGTATGAAAGTATTGCTGCGAAAGTGATGAAGTGAATAATAATTCTTGATGATCGATGAATACCACACTCCTGTTCTTGTTGACGCCGTCCTTCGTTACCTCCAGCCGAGGCCGGGGGGAATCTACGTCGACGGAACCCTTGGCGGTGGCGGTCACAGCGAACAAATTCTGATGAACAGCTCTCCCGCTTCACGCGTGATCGGATTTGACATGGACCCGGACGCGATTGCATTCGCCCGCAACCGGCTTAAACAATTCGGGGAACGTGTCGAGTTCATTCGGGACAATGTCGCGAACCTGCGGAAAAGGCTCTCGGAACTTTCCATCGCCCGTCTGGACGGCTTGCTGCTCGACCTCGGAATTTCATCTCATCAAATCGGGTCGGAGGGGCGGGGTTTCAGCTTTCAAGAATCCGGCCGCCTGGATATGCGCATGGATCCCGCGAGCGGGATCGACGCGTGGAGCGTGGTCAATACTTATGACGAGTCCCGGCTCTCGGAAATTCTCTGGAAATTCGGCGAGGAACGCTCTTCCCGCCGGATCGCCAGGCGCATCATCGACAGACGCAAACAAGGACCGGTCGACACCACGCTTGACCTCACCGGAATCGTGGAATCTGTGGTCGGAGCAAAGTATCTGCCGCAATCGCTGGCCCGTGTCTTTCAGGCGATCCGCATCGAAGTGAACGGGGAACTGGAGAATCTTAAGGCTTCTCTGGAGAGTGCGATGGAGTTTGTCACCCCCGGGGGAAGGATCGTTGTGATCTCCTACCATTCCCTCGAAGACCGAACCGTAAAGGAGTTTTTCAAAGAGGAATCGAAGGAATTCACGAAATCGGGCACCAAACTTCTTCCCGACCGGCCGGCAAAGCCGAGGCTCAAAGTGCTCACGAAGAAACCCGTTGTTCCTTCGGCCGCCGAGATCGCCGAGAATGCACGATCCCGGAGTGCGAAACTGAGATCAGCAGAGCGTCTATGAATTCAGCACATACATCCGAGCCGGAAACCGGGCAGGCGGTCGCACAACACCAGCCGGAGCGCCGGTACGTTTACAACGGCGAGTCATCGACTGCCCGGGTGAATGATATTCTTCCGAGAAGCAACAGGCCGGTCAGGCGGCGCAAGCGCTCGCCTTTCAATATGATAGCCGCGCTCGTTGCAATATCTCTGCTCATTGTTTTCTACGTCTGGAATAAGATTACCGTAGATCGTATCGCAGTGGAAGTCAACGCGGCACAGGCGCAGTACCAGAAAATTATCAACGCAAACGATCTTCTGAGAGCTGAGATTAACAAGAAATCCAACCTTGAGCGCATCGGCAAGATCGCCGCTCAACTCGGCCTTACCTACCCGAAGGAACAGCCAGCCTCGTTCCCGGTCGATGGGGAGAAGATCGAGAGTCTCGAAACTGAATAAGGTTTGACGCAGGTTATCACAGCAAGCGCGATTCGATGAATCACCAGGAAAACAACATCGTGCGCCAAAGGGATTCGAGTCAGGCAGGCTCGACGACGGCACGCGTGAGATTGCTGCTGACGGCGATCCTCGCGTCGTTTGCGGTCGTGGCGTTGCGGCTCGCCCAGGTCCAGGTGGTGGAGTACCAGAAATACCGGCAGCTTGCGCAGAGACAGTACCAGGCGAAGGTGCCGCTTCCGGCGGCGAGGGGAAGCCTCTATGACCGCAACGGATCGGTCATCGCCTCAAACAGCTTGTTCGTTTCGTATGCCGCCGATCCCACGGTCGCCGTGGAAGATGCCCGGCTGATCGCGAAGAAGTTTTCGAAGGAGTTCGGAAAACCTTCGTCAGATTACCTCCAGAAGCTGCGGTCAGACTCGCGATTCGTTTGGCTGGAACGCATCGTGGATGTCGGCTATCGGAAGAAAATCGACCCGAAGGACTATCCCGGGCTCGTTGTCCGCTCCGAACCCAAGCGCCTCTATCACGATCAGGTTGCGGGACAGCTTATCGGCTCGACGGACCTGGATAATAAAGGAATCGCCGGGATCGAAGCGGAGTTCGACAACGAACTGCGCGGGGCCGACGGATACGTCGTTTTCCAGCGCGATGGGCTTGGACGCGCCCGCCCGTCGGTCGACTACCCCCGCGTCGAGCCCGTGAACGGCTCGGACATCTTCCTCACGATCGACATGCAAATGCAGGCGATTGCGGAGCAGGAACTCAAGAAGGGGATCGAACAGTGTAACGCCGAGGCCGGCGTCGCCATCATCCTGCGTCCGAAGACCGGAGAAATACTCGCGCTTGCCCAGTGCCCGAACCTCGACCCGAATAATTTCAGGAATTGTTCGCCCCAGGCGCAGAGACTGAGGGCTGTCACGGACATGTTCGAACCCGGATCGATTTTCAAGATCGTCACCGCATCGTCGGCATTGGAGAGCGGACTCGTGACTCCGGAGTCGCCCTTCTACGCCGAGAACGGCACCTACGTGGTTCCCGTGGTGAACGGAAAAACCCGCACGATCACCGACACGCACAAGGAAGGGTGGATCAGTTTCCGGGAAGCGATCGAGTATTCAAGCAATATTGTCATGGCGAAGATCAGCAATATCATCGGGAGCGAACGTCTCTACACAATGGCAAGGGATTACGGATTCGGCATTGCGACAAATTTGGAGCTTCCGGGTGAAGTCAGCGGAGTGCTCAAAAAGCCGTCCGAGTGGTCCGCGACGACACTGAATACGATTGCATTCGGCTATGAAGTCGGCGTGACCCCGATCCAGATCGCCGCCGCTTATGCCGCGGTTGCAAATGGCGGCATCCTCATGAAGCCGTTTCTATTTTTGAAGGAACAGGACCAGACCGGGCAGGTCGTCCGGTCTGCGCATGCCCAACAAATCCGGCGGGTGATCTCGGCGGCGTCGGCGCGGACGATGACGGATTTTTTTGAAGGCGTTGTTGAACATGGCACGGGAAAAAGCGCCGCACTGCCGGGGCTGAAAATCGCCGGAAAGACCGGGACCTCGAAGAAGTATACCGAAGGGCACTATGAG
>VBOC01000035.1:0-11200 GCA_005877655.1 Ignavibacteria bacterium | reverse complement strand
AGGGATGCAGCCTTCGGAGGGCCGTCAATCTTCTATCGGTAGGGAAGTTTCTGCCGGTGGTAAACGGCTCGGGGACCGTTGTCAGCCAGTCTCCCCCCGCCGGATCGATTGCCCGCCCGGGAATGAGAGTCACTCTGACATGCCAGTCCCGCTCGGCGGCGTTGCTGGACAATTAAAGGGCCCGTTTATCAGAGCCATGGTCTGATTCGTGATGGTGACTGTTCTCGAGGATTTCGACGTTATAAGTAATGTACAATCTATGACGCTATCAAAGCTGCTCGAACGGGTCACTGTCGGCAAGATGTTTCAGACCGTCTACGGCCAGTTGGTTGTGACTCATGAGATCGAAGTGCATGCGATCCAGAATGATTCGAGGAAAGTCACGCGAGGGGACCTATTCGTCGCCGTGAGCGGCAATGAACTGGACGGCCACAAATTCATTGCCGATGCGGTGAATAACGGGGCGAAGGTGGTGGTTCTCGAGGATGATGCCGCGATGCCCGATTCGTTCTTCATGCATGCGGGCGTCGTGAAGGTTGTCGTGAGGGATTCGAGGGTCGCGCTCGCCGAGATCTCTTCGGCCTATTTCAAAACGACGACGACGTACCTCCTCAGGACCATCCTCGAATCGCAGGGAATGAAAACGGGCTTGATAGGAACTATCGAATACTCATATGGCGGCCGTACGGTCCCGGCGGAGAAGACGACGCCAGACTCACTCGAGCACAACCGCCTGCTCTCGGACATGGTCGAGAACGGATGCGCTGCAGCCGTTATGGAGGTTTCGTCGCATGCGCTCGATCAGCATCGCGTGCACGGGCTCACCTTCGGCGCCGCGGTCTTCACCAATTTGACGCAGGATCATCTCGACTACCACGGCACGATGCCGGCGTATTTCGATGCGAAGAAAATCCTCTTTCAAACGCTTTCGCCGGAATCCTGGGGGATCGTCAACCTCGACGATGAATGGGGAAGGAAGATCCTTGATTTCACCGCCGGCAGAAAGCTCACCTACGCCGTCAACGCCCCGGCGGACGTGAGTGCAAAGCAAATTTCGCTTTCGATGCAGGGAACCAGGTTCACGATCCTGCACAGCGGGGAAGAAACGCCGATCGAGTCCCCGCTGATCGGAAAGTTTAACGTGAGCAATCTTCTCGCCGCATTCAGCGCCGGGTTGGCCCTTGGAATCCCCAAACCCGTGATGCAAGAGTCGATCAGGAGGATGAAATCCGTTCGCGGCAGGTTCGAAGCGGTAAGTTCGCCCCGGGGCTGGACTGCGGTGATCGACTACGCACACACGCCCGACGCGCTGCAAAAGGCGCTGGCGGCGGTGCGCGACGTGTTCGGAGCCGGCGGCGGGGGAAGGATCATCACGGTGTTCGGCTGCGGCGGGAATCGGGACCGCACGAAGCGCCCGAAGATGGCCCGGATCACCACCGAACTAAGCGACGTGACGGTCGTGACTTCCGACAATCCGCGCCACGAGAATCCGGATCGCATCATCGATGAAATCATGACCGGCGTGCGCGAGGGCGCCGTGGTCCACCGGGAACCGGATCGAAAGACGGCGATTGATAAAGCCCTCGGCATGGCCCGAAAAGGAGACGTAATCCTGATTGCGGGGAAAGGTCACGAACAGTATCAGGTGATCGACAGTAAGAAAATTCATTTCAGCGACTATGAAGTTGTCGATGAATTCCTGCGCGCGCAGTCGTGAAGCTCACTATCTCCGACCTGCTCGGAATCGAACACACGGCGATGTGGAACTTCGACGCATTGCCGAAAAAATCATTCCGCGGCGTCTCGACGGACTCCCGGTCGGTCGGCGAGGGAGAAGTCTTCTTCGCGATCCGCGGAGAAAATCTTGACGGGCACAAGTACATCGAGGCTGCGTTCCGGCGCGGCGCGGCGTGCGCGGTCATCGACCGCGGCGCCGATGTGCGCGCGTACCGGGAGCGGCCCTTCCTGGTCGTTCGGGATACAACGGAGGCCCTGGGTAGTCTCGCGAATGTCTACCGGAAAAAATTCAGTATTCCAATCCTCGCAGTCGCGGGGAGCAACGGCAAAACGACGACGAAGGAAATGATTGCAACAGTCCTTAAGACCCGGTATTCGGTGCTGAGCACGGAGGGAAACCTCAATAATCAAATAGGCGTGCCGAAGACGCTCTTCCGGCTGCAACGCGGGCATGACATTGCGGTCGTTGAAATCGGCACCAACCATTTCGGCGAACTGGCGTACCTGTGCGGCATTCTCGAGCCCACGCACGGGCTGATCACGAACATCGGGCGGGAGCACCTCGAGTTCTTCCGCGACCTGCGGGGTGTCGGGCGGGCCGAAGGGGAATTATTCGATGCGATGAAGTCTTCGGGCATCGGGTTTGTCAATGCCGACGACCCGCGCGTCGTATCGCAGGCCCGGAAACTGAGAAGAAAAGTATCGTACGGCTTCTCCGGCGGCCGGATTCGGGGGAAGCGGCTCCGGGTCGGCACCGACGGATGCGCAGCGTTTATCGTCGAACCGCGACACCGGGGCTCGTTTACCGTGGGACTCACGACGCCCGGCTTGCATGCGGCGGCGAATGCGCTGGCGGCATCGGCGGTGGGCGTGTCGTTCGGCGTTTCGGGCGCACGAATCGGACGCGCGCTCGGAAATTTTGCCGGAGTGGGGAAACGAATGGAAGTCGTGCGCGCCGCCGGCGTGACGATTCTGAACGATACATACAACGCCAATCCCGACTCGGTACTCTCGGCGATGAATACGCTCGGTCGAATGAGGACAAGAGGAAAGAAAATCGTCGTCCTGGGCGACATGCTCGAACTCGGCCCCGCTTCACGGCGCGAGCAAAAAGCCTTCGGCAGAATGGGGTTTGAACACCTCCTGACATACGGCCCGCAGGCGCGATTTATTTATGAGCTCGCGCGCGCGCCGTTCAAACACCATTACGGCCGGAAAGACATTCTTTCGAGGAAGGTTCTTGAGCTCGCATCGGCTTCCGACATCGTTCTCGTCAAGGGATCCCGGGGCATGAAAATGGAAGAGGTTGTCCAGTACCTGCAGGACGCTCTCAGGGGGAAAAAGAGGTGAGTCACAAAGAAGGCATCAGGCAGAAAACAGGCGTGAGACGCGCGGCGATGATTATACTGCTGGGCATCATCTCGATCGGATTCGGCGAGCGGCATGCCGACTTCTCCGGAAAATGGAGTCTGAACCTCCGCAAGAGCAAGAACCTCCCGTCCTCCTTCAAGAATGTCAAGTCGTATTCCATGGACGTCGACCAGGCGGGCGATTCGATTGTCGTTGCGATCGTGTTCGAAGGAGCCGGACAGCGCGTCGAGCTTCCGCCGACCATCTACGCCTTCGACGGGAAGGAACGATACCGGGAAGATACGGTCCGGTTGTCGCAGCGGTGGATCACATCCTCGTGGACGACGACGGGGCAGAAGCTCGTCGTGTCGAGCCGGGTGATTCAACGGCAGGGAAAAGAACGACGGTATAGGGAGACGGATATCTGGGAATTGACGAACAGGAACACGCTCCGGGTCCACATGACACAGGAGTTCGAAGGAAATGATTCCACGTACAGCGAACAGCGTCTCTTCCATCGAGTGGCGGGCTGATGCTCTATTACCTTCTCGAATATATCCGCCATAAGTACAGTCCGCCCGGCTTCGGCCTGTTTCGATACATCACGGTCCGCGCAGGCGCGGCCGCCGTCACGGCGCTGATCATCGCCTTCTGGCTCGGGCCGAAGATCATCCGGATGCTCAAGGAGCATCAGATCGGGGAAGCCGCAAAACTGGAAGCACCCAAATCGCATCTGAGCAAGGCAGGAACGCCCACAATGGGCGGCCTCATCATGCTTGCGGCGATCCTGGTCCCCGCGTCCCTCTGGGCGGATATCAGAAACGGATACGTGTTTCTTATTCTCTTCACCACGGCAGCCCTCGGCGCCGTGGGGTTCCTCGACGATTATCTTAAGGTTGTAAGAAAGAAACGAAAAGGGCTGATCGAAGAATACAAGCTCGTCGGCCAGCTGCTCATCGGACTGTTTGTCGGCTGTGTCATCTATTATTATCCGCAATACATCGATAACGATTTGTGGAAAATCAAATCGAGCACCACCGTACCGTTCTTCAAGAACATGGAAGTCGACTTCGGGGTCTTCTATATACCCATGGTCATCTTCGTTATCGCGGCGACGAGCAACGCGGTGAATCTCACCGACGGGCTCGACGGGCTTGCAGCCGGCACCGTCGGGATCGTGGGCCTCACGCTTGCCGTCATCAGTTATATATCGGGGCGTCCAGATCTCAGCCAATACCTGACCATCCCGTATCTGCGCGGGAACGGTGAGCTGAGCATCTACTGCGCGGCGCTGGTGGGAGCGTCGCTCGGTTTTCTGTGGTTCAACGCATACCCGGCGCAGGTATTCATGGGCGATACCGGCTCGCTTGCGCTGGGCGGCGCTATCGGCGCCCTGTGCGTTCTTATAAAAAAGGAACTCCTCCTGCCTACCCTTGGCGGCGTCTTTCTCATGGAGACCGCCTCGGTGATCATTCAACGCCTCTACTTCAAGTATACGAGGCGCAAGTACGGTGAGGGCAGGCGGGTGTTCAGGATGGCGCCGCTCCATCATCATTTTGAGATGCTCGGGTGGCCCGAGCCGAAAATTGTCACGCGGTTCTACATTCTTGCAATTCTGCTCATGATCCTGAGCCTGGCGACGTTCAAGGTGCGTTAGGAATCGGGCCTCGGACGAAGAATGAAACAGGTCGAATATACTGACGATGATCAGCTTGTTGAATCCATGGCGAAGCAAACGGTAGCCGGAAAGCAGGTCACTGTGCTCGGCGCCGCCCGAAGCGGCGCTGCCGTGGCACGCCTGCTGCAGCGCAACGGCGCTTCTGTGTTTGTCAGCGACAGCGGCTCGGGCGAGCGGCTGAAGCCGTATCTCTCGGAGCTCGAGTCTCTCAATATTGAGTATGAAACGGGCAAGCATATGCCGAGGGCGCTCGACGCAGAACTTCTTGTGATCAGCCCCGGCATACCGTCGACGGTGCCGGTGGTGCAGGATGCGCAGCGCCGGGGAGTGAGGGTCGTGAGCGAATTGGAAGTAGCAAGCTGGTTCTGCCCGGCGCCGATTATCGCCGTAACCGGTACAAACGGAAAGACGACGACGACCGCATTGATCGGGCGGATGCTGGATGACCAGCAGAAAAAGCATATCGTCGCCGGAAATATCGGGGTCGCTTTTTCATCGCTTGTCGACCGGCTCGATCGGGATTCCATCGCCGTGCTCGAGGTCAGCAGCTTTCAGCTCGATCACATCGAATCGTTCCGCCCTCACGTTTCGGTGATCCTGAACATCACGTCGGATCATCTCGACCGGTACGAGAGGGATTTCGCCCGCTATGCCGCGTCGAAGTCCCGCATCTTCCAAAATCAGACGGAAGACGATTTTCTCGTCTTCAACTCCGATGATGCGGAGACGCAAAGGCAGATCCGGGGCCGTTCAGACGTCCGGGCACGTTTGGTGCCGTTCGGCATCGGCAAATCGTTCGATGAGGGCGCCTTCACGGAGAACGGAGAGCTGATCACGATCCTTCGCGGAAAACGGGCGGCCGTCGTGCCGGCGAACGAGATCAGCATCCCGGGCATCCATAATCTCTACAATTCGATGGCGGCAACGCTCGCAGGGCAGATCGCCGGGGTGAGCGTCCCATCCCTGCGCGCAACGCTGAAGAATTTCAAGGGGGTCGAGCACCGTCTCGAGTTCGTGCGCGAACTCGGCGGCGTCCGCTATGTCAACGATTCGAAGGCGACGAATGTCGACGCGGTCTGGTATGCGCTTCAATCCTTTAAGGAGCCGATCGTACTGCTGCTCGGAGGGCGTGACAAGGGGAATGATTATACGAGGCTGTACGGGCTGGTTGATCGCCATGTCAAGGCGATCGTGGCGATCGGGGAATCGGCCGAAAAAGTGGCGGCCGCCTTTTCGGGCCGCAAGAAAGTCGTCCGTGCTGGCTCGATGAAGGAAGCCGTGAATTCCGCGCGCGCCCAGGCAGCGCCCGGCGACGTTGTTCTCTTGTCCCCCGCCTGTGCATCGTTCGATTGGTTCAAAGACTACGAGCATCGCGGCGTCGTCTTCAAGGAGATCGTTAATGCACTGTGAGCAGAAGGAATCGGCTCCGGTGGGCCGCGAAAATGAGGAATGGCCATCGGTGCAACCCAAAGAGAAGAAATCTGATTGAACTCGCAGCGTAACCATATCGATTTTGCGATGCTGATCGCGGTTCTGACCCTCATGTTGTTGAGCCTGGGGGTCGTCTACAGCGCCTCGGCGAGCTACGCGTTTGCGAAGTACGGCGAGAGCGAGCGCATGCTCACAAGCCACGCGGTGAAAGTGCTCCTTGGAATGCTCGGGCTTTTCATAGGGAGCCGGATCGACTATCATAAATTGCAGGGCCTGACGAAGTGGGGAGTCCTGGCGGCAGTGGGATTTCTTTTCGTCACCCTCGTCATGGGAGGGGAAACGAAGGGGGCGACCCGCTGGCTCCGGTACAGCAGCATAGGGTTTCAGCCGTCGGAGTTCGCGAAATATGCGCTGCTCTTTCACCTGTGCACGCTGATCGCCGTGAAGGGCGATCTGATCCGGAATTTCAAGAGAGGGTTTATCCCCACGATGATCTGGATCGGTCTTGTCACATTCCTTGTGATGCTGCAGCCGAATTTCAGCATGGGAGGAATGATCTTTCTCCTGAGCATCGTGATGATGTTTATCGGCCGGGCGAAGTTTTCCCATCTTGCGATCACGTTTGCGGTGCTGGTTCCGATCATCCTCTTGTACCTGCTGAGCGCAGAGTACCGCCGGACCCGCATCATGGCATTTCTTTCGGGCGGAACAAAACATGGTTACCAGGTTTCGCAGGGAATCCTGGGTTTCGGCAACGGGGGCATTTTCGGCGTCGGCCCCGGCGAGAGCAAGCAACGTGATTTCTTCCTTCCGGAATCGTACGGCGACTTTGTATTCTCGATTGTGGGCGAAGAGTACGGCTTTGTCGGCGCGACGTTTTTCCTGCTCCTGTTCCTCACTATTGTAGTGAGGGGTTTCAAGATCGCGCGGTTTGCCCGCGATATATTCGGCAGAAACCTCGCGATCGCCGTCACGGCCGCGATTACGTTCTACGCGCTCATCAATGCCGGTGTGACCCTGGGGATCCTTCCCACCACCGGTCTGCCGATGCCCTTCGTCAGCTACGGGGGATCGTCGATGGTTTTCTCCGCGTGCGCCGTCGGGGTCTTGTTGAATATTTCATCGCAAACGGATCTGCATCCGAGGGCCCGGCAGGTGCCCGTAGTCGGCTCGGTAAGCGCCGGCGAGCCGAATCTCGGAAAGGTCTACTGATGTGGCGCCGCTTCGCGTTATTTTCTCCGGCGGCGGTACCGGAGGCCATCTGTTCCCTGCTCTTGCGATCGCCGATGAAATCAAACGGCTCGCGCCCGGCGCGGAAGTACTTTTTATTGGCACCGCGGACAAGCTCGAAGCCCGGGTTGTACCGGCGAAGGGTTACCCCTTTCGTGCGATATGGATCAGCGGTTTCAGGCGGGGATTTCATTGGAGCAACTTTTTATTTCCCATCAAGACAATCGTGTCATATATTCAGTCAAGGTCAATTATTAAGGAATTCAAGCCCGATGTTGTTATCGGAACGGGCGGCTATGTCTCCGGTCCCGTGCTCAGGGCTGCAGTGAGGTTAAAGGTGCCGACGTTGATTCAGGAACAGAACAGCTATCCGGGAATTACAACGCGGCTGCTGGCCCGCGAGGTGGACGAGGTCCATCTCACATTCGAAAGCTCGCGGCCGTACATCGGGCGTAAAGAGAACGTCTTTGTCACCGGCAACCCCACCCGCGCGGATCTGGAAGGGGCGAGCCGCGCCGACGCATTCCACTATTTCGGCTTCGATGCGTCGGAGCTAAAGAAAACAATACTTGTCGTCGGCGGCAGCCTCGGGGCGCGGCCGATCAACCGGGGTATGGAGCTCGCGCTCGATTCTCTGGTTCGGAATGGGGTTCGGATTGTCTGGCAGACAGGCGAGGGCGACATCGAAGCGGAACGGGCCCTCTGCCGTCGCTATTCTCCGCGGGAAGTTTGGGTGGGTGCGTTTATCGACAGGATGGATTACGCGTATGCCCTGAGCGATCTGGTTGTGTGCCGCGCCGGAGCGACCACGATTGCAGAGCTGACGCGCCTGGGGAAGCCGGCGATCCTGATCCCGTATCCGCACGCAGCGGCGAATCACCAGGTTGAAAATGCGAAGTCCATGGTCGAGCAGGGTGCAGCCGATACATTGCCGGACGAACAGATCGGGAATCGGCTTGAGGAAAAAATTATGGCCACGCTTGAGGATGCGCGGCTGAAGGCGATGGCCCTTCGGAGCAAAGAACTGGGCAAGCCGGAAGCGGCGGCTGCCATAGCGCGGCGGGCAATCCGGTTGGCCGAGGGGCGCGGCGCCGCTTTTCAATCACGGCCGGCCGGGCGCTGACCGGAAGATGGATCAACAGACACTGCTCCCCGGGGCGAAAGTCTTTAAGTATAAGCTCGATTTTTATTATCAACAGGCGCTCTTGTATCTGGTCACGTTGCTCTTATATGGCGGTATCCGCGGATCGATAACGTTCGATCGTTTTCCGTCGCTCGTGGCGGATCCGATTCTCTATATCATCATACTGTTTGTGATCATATCATTTATTGTGCTCGTTTTGAATAAGGCACGCGACCGTAAACTCATTGTTACGACCGACAGGATAATTTTCCACAACAAGTTTCACGAACGTGAGATACCGCTGTCGTCAATCGAGTGGTTTCACATCGGCCGCGAACGCAGAGTGCAGACGGCGGGGCGGTCGCAGGTGATCGTTTTCAAAGTAAAGCACCGCAGGCGCCTGTTCAGGATCAGAGTGGGCCGCTACGAGCGCGAGAAGGAAGTGATTGCGGAAATGCAGCGGATTGCGCAGAGCGTCCCTCGCGGAAAGCGATTTGCGCTTGGTACGCACTGATGCCGGTACAACTTCGGCAAAGGTAACCGGAATGGCAACGCCAAAGCGCTTCGGGACCTGTTCTAGAATAGAGAAGGAGTGAAGAGAATATGCTGCAGACGATCGAATTCATCGGCCTTGGATTGATTGTCGGAGTCCTGGCGGGAATGCTCGGCATCGGCGGCGCGATCTTCGTCATTCCGGCCCTCGTCTATATTTTCGGATGGGAGCAGCACACGGCGCAGGGAACGACCCTGGCGATGCTCGTTCCTCCCATAGGGATCCTGGCAGCATGGACGTATTACAAGGCAGGCCACGTTAACCTCCAGGTTGCAGGGTTGCTCTGCATCGGCTTTGTGGTGGGCGGGTACCTGGGCGGCAAGTTTGCCAACCAGATTCCGGCCGAAACGCTCCGGAAGATATTCGGTTTTGTGCTTCTGGTGATTTCAGCGAAGATGATCTTCGGGAAGTGAACAGAAATACGGTGATCAAGAAATCGTTGAGCAGTCTATAATGTTCAGTTCAATCAAGAAAATACACTTTGTCGGAATCGGCGGCATCGGAATGAGCGGCATCGCCGAGATTCTGCTGAACGAGGGTTTCAAAGTCAGCGGTTCGGATAAATCGCTCGGCGAAGTGACCGAGCGGCTGAAGACTCTCGGGGCGGAGATCATGGAAGGGCACCGGGCGCGAAATGTCGGGCGCGATGTCGACGCCCTCGTTTACTCGTCTGCAGTTGGGCCGGACAATCCGGAGCTCGTCGAGGCCAAGGAGCGGAAGATTCCGCTCATTCGAAGAGCGGAAATGCTCGCTGAAGTCATGCGCCTCAAATACGGCATCGGAATCGCCGGCACGCATGGGAAGACGACAACCACCTCGATGGTCAGCCTGGTCCTCATGGAAGGAGGGCTCGATCCAACGGTCATTGTTGGCGGGAAGCTCAGCGGGCTCGGCGGGACCAACGCACGGCTCGGTCACGGCGAATTCATCGTCGTGGAGGCCGATGAGTTTGACCGGTCGTTTCTCTCGATTACCCCGACTGTGGCGGTTCTTACGACGCTGGAAACGGATCACCTCGACACTTATCGCGACCTCGAGGACATCAAGGGCGCGTTTATCCAATTTGCCGATAAGGTCCCGTTCTACGGCTTCATCGTGCTCTGTCTCGACGATCCTGCGCTGCAGGACATTATGCCGGAGTTAAGCAAGAAAAAAATCATCACGTATGGCATGAATCCCCAGGCCGACATTCAGGCGTCGGACCTCCGCTTCAAGGATGACACCTCGAGCTTTGAGGTTATCAAAGAAAACCGGGAGCTTGGCCATGTCTCCCTCCAAATTCCCGGGAAGCACAACATCCAGAACGCGCTCGCCGCGATAGCGGTCGGGCTTGAGCTGGGGGTCCCGTTCTCTAGCGTCAAATCGGGGATAGAAAAATTTGCCGGCGTATACCGGCGCTGGGAAAAGAAGGGCGAGGCGAACGGCATTGCCGTGTATGACGATTACGCGCACCATCCGACGGAGTGCAGAGCGACTCTCCTCGGAGTGAAGGGGGGATGGCGAAGACGCGCGGTTTGTGTTTTCCAGCCGCATCTTTACTCCCGCACAAGGGATTTTTGCGAGGAGTTCGCGAAGGCGTTCCTGCTGGCCGACGTGCTCGTGGTAACGGATGTCTATCCCGCCCGCGAAGAGCCGATTCAGGGCGTGACCGGCGAGCTGATCGTCAACGCGGCGAAACAGTACGGCCACAAGGATGTGCACTATGTCGCGGACAAGAGGAAGGTGCCGGAAGCGTTGGCGAAGATTACGCAGGCAAACGATATCGTGATTACAATGGGCGCCGGAGACATCTGGAGATACGGCGAGGAATTCCTGAAGCAATTAAAAACGAAAAAGGCGTCGTGATCAATCTCGACGAAATACGAAAACACTTCCGCGGGCGCATCAAGCTCGGTGAGCCGATGAGCAGGTACACGTCGTTCCGGATCGGAGGCCCTGCGGATTACTACCTTGAACCGGCGGGCGCGTCCGACGTTGCGGTCATCGTGCCGCTGCTGCGGAAAGAAAATATCCCTTTCATCATCATCGGGAAGGGAAGCAATATGCTCGTCAGCGACAAGGGGATCCGCGGCGCCGTGCTGAATTTCGAGCATGGCCT
>VBOC01000207.1 GCA_005877655.1 Ignavibacteria bacterium | reverse complement strand
ATGATGGCATCTTTGTCCCCGCTCTTTGCGGCCAGGGCGAGCCGCCTGCCGTCGGGCGACCACGCCATCCCGGGAGTGATCAGATGCAGCTCCTCGAAATCGGGGGTGCGCTGACCCTTCACGAGCTTTTGCTGGATCGATCCGTCGATCGTGTTCATGACGAAGACATCGAAATAATCGTCCCGGTTGGAAATGAAGGCGATCCTGTCCCCCTGAGGGGAAATGCGCGGGCTCGTATTATAGAAGCCGCCGTCCTTCGTGTGGTCGGTCAGGCGATGCGCGTAATCGGCGGGATCTTCGCGCTTCGCGATATCCGGCCAGTACTGGACCTTCTGCTCCTTCTGCCAGCGCTCGGAGAGCTCGTTGACGCTCAAGCCGATGGCGCTGCGAAACCCCCCATCGACGCTGCGAGTCCCCTTGATGCGCGCCAGGATATCCGCGATCTTCTGTTCGCCGTACTTTGTCGCGATGTAGTTCCACACCGCCTGCCCGCCCCGGTAGGCAAAGTATCCGTTGAGGAAATCGATGGGCGCAAGGTACTCGTGGATCGTGGCGTCGCGCATGAACATGTCGGAGTTCGTATCCCACTGCAGCGATTCGTACTCCGCGATCCCTTCATTGAACCAGAGGGGAAGCTGGAGCGTGATGTTGTTAGCGATGATGGATTGGATCGAGCCGCCGTAGAACATATCGTTGATCACCGCGTGGACCAGCTCGTGATGAATGACATGCCTGAACTTCTTGTAGTCGCCCTCGAACGGAATCACGACCCGGTTCTTGAAGAGCTCCGTCACCCCGCCGATGCCCTCCTCGAGGTACGAGTTGACCACGTTCGTCTGCTGGAACTCATTATGCGAATCGTACACCACGACCGGAATTCTGTTCGTGATCTGATAGCGGAACGACTTGCTGATGGAATTATAGGATGATTCCGCGATGCTGGCTGTGAAATCCGCCAGGGACTCGCCTCCCTGGTTGAAGTAAACGTCGAAATGGCTCGACTGGACGTAGAACCAGTGAAAGTCCTTGTACTGAACCTTGTTCTTTCCGAAGATCGTTTGCTGTGCGGACGCGGGCAGGAATCCCCCCAGCAGGAAGGCGATGACAAGAATGTGTTTCATCCTAACCTCAGAACACCCAATACCTTCCTAAAGTGCCGAACGGGAATGCTCTCCGCGGGAGGTCCCGCGGGCGAAGCGAGTCCCGCCCTCGTCCCGCGCCGCGGGATCGAGCCGGGACACTGCGGGAATTCGTCCCAAATGAGAGGACTCAAGAGCTGCCGGGCTGCGCCTTCGGAAGCAGTTCGTTCATGGAGCCGGTGCGATAACCCTGGAGATCGAGCGTCACGTATATAAACCCGAGCTGTTTCAAACGGGCGACGATACCGGAGCGGAGCTCGTCGCTGAAGAGCCGCGATAGCTCCGTCGGGCCCACCTCGATGCGGGCGGTCCGTTCATCGTGATGGCGCACCCGGAATTCGCGAAAGCCCGCATCGCGAAGGAGCGTTTCCGCCTGGTCGATCCGGCCCAGCGCTTCCGGCGTGATCGCAAGTCCGTACGGAAACCGGGAGGAAAGGCAGGCGAATGAACCCTTGTTCCAGGTAGGCAGCCCCAGGCTGCGCGAGGCCTCTCTCACATCGGCCTTCGACATCCCGGCTTCAAGCAATGGAGAGCGAACGTTCTGCTCACTTTTTGCCTTCATGCCGGGCCGGAAATCTCCCAGATCGTCCGTGATGGTTCCGTCTGCAATCCAGGGTATCCCGAGCTCTTCCGCAATGGGCCTCAATTTCGAGAAGAGTTCCGTCTTGCAGTAGTAGCAGCGGTCCTGCGGGTTTTCACGGAACTTGAGATTGTCGGTTTCTTCGGTCGTCACTTCGAGGCAGCGGGCGCCGATCTGGCCGGCGATCCGGACTGCTTCCTCATACTCGCGCGTCGGATAGGTGGCCGATCTGCCGATCACGGCGACCGCCCGGTCGGAGAGAACGTCCACCGCCGCCTTCAATAAGAGCGTGCTGTCGACTCCGCCGGAATAACCGATGACGACGCTTCCGAGCTCCCGGAGGATCTCCAGAAGCCGATCGTATCTGTTTTGCACATCAGGAGTCATGGCCGATCAGAATCAGAGAGAGGGTTTCTTGTCTCCCGAGGCCCGAGCCGCAGGGGAGAGCGTTGCAGGAAAGCTTGAACTTACTTTTCCAATAAGTTCGTGAATTCTTTGATGGAGTGGACGCCGGGGAACTCCTTTTCGAACAGTTTTTTCTTCTCGGGATCCATCTGGAAGGACAGCTTGAGGGATTCGAGCGCGTCGAGGGTCTTGCGGAGACGGAACAGCACCTTGGCGCGGCTGTAATACGGGTCGGCCCATTTGGGCTGCAGCTCGATGCAGCGGTTGAACGCCATCAGCGCCTTCTTGAGATATCCGTATTCGAGCAGCGTTTCTCCGAAGTCGAACCATGCCTCGACGTTCGCGGGGTCGAACCGGACCGTCATCTTGTAGCTATAGAGCGCTTCACGCCACCGGCCCAACGTGTAGGAAACGTCGGCCTTCGCGTACCAGAGTTCCGGATAGTTTTTGCAAAGTGTGAGGGCCTTATTGTAATCGTTGTAGGCCTTCTTGTGTTGTTCCAGCGAGTCATAACAACTTCCGCGCCCGAAGAAGGATTCGTAGTGCTTCGGGTCGTACTTGATCGCCTGCGTGAAGCACCGGATGGCATCTTTGTACAGGCCGAGCTCTTCATACGCGTTTCCGATATTGTGCCACGCCGGCACGTCCTTCCGGTCGATCCGCAAGGTTTCCTTGTAACATTCGACGGCATCGTAGAGCCGGCCCAGGTTCGCAAACGCATTGCCCTTATTATACCATGCCGCCGTAAATTCATCCTTGATCGCAAGCGCCATGTCGTAGCTCTCGATCGCCTTCGTGTACTGCATCATCCTGTTGAGAACGATTCCCCTGTTGTACCACGCGCTGTGGTTGAAGGGATCGAGATCGATGTGCCGGTCGTAGCACGCGAGGGCATCATCGAGCTTGTCCATGCTGTCAAAGCAAAATCCGAGCTCGTACCACGCCTCCTTGTGGTTGGCATTATTGCCGAGAATGAACCGGAACAGGCGGACGGCATCCTCAAACCGATCCATCCGTTCGAAGGTGATTGCCTTGCTGAAGAGCGCCTCCTCGTTCGACCCGTCCAGCTCCAGCGCGCGATCGAAACACTCCAATGCCTCGTCGTGATGGCCCAGATTGTCGAGCGCGAGCCCGCGGCTGATCAAAAGTTCGGTGTCGACGGGATTCAAATGGAGGGCCTTCTCGAAGCACTCCAACGCTTCGTTGTACCGCTGCAAATTATTGAGGATGATCCCCTTTCTCTGCCAGGTGTCGGCGCTGAAGGGGAGGTATTCCAGGAGCAAATTGATGAAGTGAAGCGCCTCCTCGTACTTTTCGTTCTCGAAGTAGAAGCTGGTGATTTCCTCAAGCGCCTCGATGTTGGTCGAACCGCCGCCGTTTTTCAGACGCTCCTTGAACTTCTTGATCTCCTCCTCGAAGTTCTCTTTGCGGGAGCCGGTCTGCTCCGCATCGTCATCCATGTTCTCAAAGTCGAATGTGTCCATGGCCTCTGATGAAATATAAAGAAAAATTAAAGTCGAAGTCAAGTAACAATTGAGATGACAGGAGCAGGATTCATTGATTCTTACCGTCAAATGACCTATATTATGCGTTCTAATGCCCGATGATTGCCCAAAACCTCGATACAATCCGCCGGCGGATGGCCGCTGCCTGCCGCCGAGCAGGAAGAAAACCGGAAGAAATCACGCTGATTGCGGTGACAAAAACTTTCGGGAACGAGCTGATTCGTGAAGCAGTCCGCGCGGGCTGCAGGGATTTCGGTGAAAACTTCGTGCAGGAGCTGGTCAGGAAACGCCGGGAGCTCGGCGGCGAAGAGATCCGGTGGCACTTTGTCGGCCATTTGCAGTCGAATAAAGTCAGGCATATTATTGAGTGGATTCATCTCATTCACTCGGTCGATTCCGTGAATCTGGGCAACGAAATCTCGAAGCGGGCCCAAAACGCCGGAAGAACGGTCGAAGTCCTCGTCGAAGTGAATTCGACGGCTGAAAAGACCAAGTACGGCGTGCGGCCGGAAGAGGCGGCAGGGCTTATCGGGCGCCTGCGGCAGCTTTCGAATATTAAGGTGTCCGGCCTGATGACGATCGGCCCGCTGGCGCCGG
The DNA here is from genome assembly GCA_005877655.1 of Ignavibacteria bacterium. GTDB lineage: Bacteria > Bacteroidota > Ignavibacteria > UBA10030 > SZUA-254 > VBOC01. The sequence continues at coordinate 2,269 of VBOC01000207.1, read as the reverse complement.
ATCCGGAGGAGTCGCGCGGACCGTTTCGCTCCATGAGAAAGCTCATCGAGACGCTCAGGATAGGGGGAATCACGCTCCCCCACCTGTCGATGGGGATGACGAACGACTTTGAAGTGGCCATTGAAGAAGGCGCGACGATGATCCGCCTCGGTACGGCTATTTTCGGCCAACGGTCCGGCTTGTCCCGGGAAGCGGGACTCAGTGCAGGACAGGGCGCGACCGTGCCGCGGGCGAACGGAATCTCATAATTTAAAACAAATAAAGGGTCACACATGAAGACAACAGTGTCCGACATCAGGAACCAGCAGTTCGGCAAGGCATTCCGCGGCTACACTCCCGAGGAGGTGCACATCTTCCTCAACCGGATCGCGCTCGAATGGGATGCAGCGGTTGCGGAAAACAAGGCGCTTGAACGGAGATCAAACGATCTGGAAGCCCAGGTGAGAGAATTCCGCGCTATGGAGACGGGTCTCCAACAGACCATTCTGCAGACCCAGGAGGCGAGCATCAGGGCGCTTGACTCCGCCAGGAGGGAAGCCCAACTCATGATCCGCGAAGCCGAGACGAAAGCATCGGAACTTCTTGATAAGGCGCGAAACGAACTTCTGGAGATGAAGGAGCAATTGGCGATCCTACGGGCGAGAAAAAATTCAATCGCTTCCAGATTTAAGACGCTCCTGAGCTCCGAACTCGAGCTGATCAAGTCCCTCGACGCCGACGATAAAGCGCAGCAGGAGGCCGGTCGCGAGGAGCGCCAGGAGGTATCGAGCGAACGGCTGGAGATTGAGGAGATCATCAGAAGTCTTGACCGGTAATCGCGCGCGTCGCGCCGGTCCCGCTTCGCGGGACCTCGGGCGGGGCCCCCGGCCGGACTCGTTCCGGAATCGGGAACTCGTCCCGGAAACGGGACCCCCTCCGGTCGCGGGGTCCCGCGCTGCAGGACCTCGGCCGGGGCCATCGGCTGGACGGAGCGATTCTCACGACATCGGAATGCAGCTCAGGGAACAGATCGACGAGGCGGTCGGCTATATCCGGAAGCATACGAAGATGCGGCCCGAGATCGGCATCATTCTCGGGACGGGGCTCGGGGGGCTCGTGAAAGAAATCCGCAAGGAGATGGTACTCGACTACGACGAGATCCCGCATTTCCCGATCTCCACCGTCGAATCTCACCACGGCAAGCTGATTTTCGGGACGCTTGGCGGAAAAAAAATCGTCGCGATGCAGGGGCGATTTCATTACTATGAGGGTTACACGATGCGGCAGGTCACGTTCCCGGTCCGGGTCATGTCGAAGAGAGCCGGCCTGGGCGTGAAGACTCTCTTGATCTCGAACGCGGCGGGAGGCATGAACCCGCAGTTCCGGAGGGGAGATCTGATGATCATCACCGATCATATCAATCTCCAGGGAGATAATCCTCTGATAGGTCCGAACGACGAGGAGCTCGGGCCGAGATTCCCCGACATGTCGGAACCGTACAGCCGTAAACTCGCGAGCGTGGCGGAGCAGGTCGCATCGGATCAATCCATTCCGCTTCAGCACGGCGTCTTCGTCGCGGTACAGGGGCCGAATCTTGAGACGCGCGCCGAATACCGTTTCCTGCGGGGAATCGGCGGCGACGCCGTCGGCATGTCGACCGTTCCGGAGGTCATCGTCGCGGTTCACATGGGGATGAAAGTCCTCGGGATCTCGATCATCACCGACGAATGTTTTCCCGAGACGCTCGAACCGGTGACGCTGGAAGAAGTGATTGCCGCCGCCGCGGAGGCGGAGCCGAAGCTGACGCGCATCATAAAAGAAGTGGTCAAGAGGATTTGAACCGCAAATGACGAAGCCGTTGTTTAAGGAGCTCACCGACAAGGTCAATTACCCGCAGCTCGAACTCGGCATCCTGAACTTCTGGAGGGAGAACAAGGTGTTCGAGAAGAGCGTTTCGTCCCGCCCGGGGCGCCCCGGCTTTACATTTTATGAAGGGCCTCCGACCGCGAACGGCAAGCCGGGAATTCATCATGTCATCAGCCGGACCCTCAAGGACCTCGTCTACCGGTACAAGACCATGTGCGGCTACCGGGTCAACCGGAAGGCCGGCTGGGACACGCACGGTCTGCCCGTCGAGATCGAGGTCGAGAAAGCGTTGGGATTCAAGCATAAGGATGACATTCTCAAATTTGGCGTGGCGAAATTCAACGAGGAGTGCAGGAAGTCCGTCTGGAAGTATAAATCGGAATGGGAAAACCTCACCGAGCGCATGGGCTACTGGGTCGATCTC
>VBOC01000037.1 GCA_005877655.1 Ignavibacteria bacterium | reverse complement strand
CGGAACACGCTCTACTTCCTGTTCGTTGGAGGAACACTTTCCATCGCCGCTTCGCTCGCCTCTGCATTGCTTCTTGAATCAAAACTTGTGCGGTTCAAAGGTGTATTCCGCACCGCATATTTTACTCCCGTCGTTACAACACTTGTTGCGGTCGCGGTCATGTGGCGGTTTGTCTATCATCCGCGGTACGGATCGCTCAACTATGTGCTTTCGTTTCTGGGAGTGAGTCCCGTCGATTGGTTGGGCGACCCGACATGGGCGATGCCCGCGATTATCTTGATGGCTGTCTGGAAAAACTTCGGATATAATATGATCATCTTCATCGCCGGACTTCAGAACATCCCCCAGCAATTGTACGAAGCCGCCAGCATTGATGGAGCGGGAAAGTGGCGGCAGTTCACGACGATCACCATTCCGATGCTTGCCCCGACCACGCTGTTCATTGCAGTGATCACGATGATCGGCTACATTCAACTCTTCGCCGAACCTTACGTGATGACGCAGGGGGGGCCGCTGAATTCCACACTCAGCATCGTATTGCTCATGTATCAACAGGGGTTCCGTTGGTGGAACATGGGATACTCGGCGGCCGTGGCATTCGTGCTGTTTGCCCTTATCCTCATCGGATCATTCGTACAAACGAGAATGAACAGGAAATTTGCTGTTTCATGAAACCCGTGGTAAAGATACTGCTCTACACGGTGCTCATCATGATAGCCGTGATCACGCTCGTCCCCCTCGTATGGATGGTGTCGGCATCGTTGATGCCTTCAGGTCAGGCAAGCAAATTTCCGCCTCCTTTTTTTCCTGATCGGATTACGCTCGAGCATTACAGCGGTTTGTTTACGCGACTTAATCTTGCCCGGTATGTAGTCAATAGCGCATTTCTCTCGATTGCAGTGACTGCAATCTCTTTGATTATTAACTCAATGGCCGGATATGCATTTGCAAAGTTTCGTTTTTACGGGCGAGATCCGCTTTTTAAGCTTTTGCTCTCATCCCTGGTGATTCCGGCACAGGTGACGATGTTGCCGCTCTTTCTGATGTTGAACAAGATGGGCCTTATCAATACATACGCCGGTGTCATCATTCCGGGCATGGCAAGCGTCTTCGGGATTTTTCTTATCCGCCAGTTTGTTCAGTCGATTCCGGACAGCCTCATCGAGGCGGCTCGCATCGACGGCGCAGGCAGCTTCAAGATTTACCGGACGATCGTTCTGCCTCTCTGCAAACCGATTCTCATAACACTTGGTATCCTTACGTTCATGGGGACATGGAACGACTTCTTGTGGCCATTAATTGTGATGACCGACGATTCGATGTACACGCTCCCTGTGGCGCTTGCAAATCTTTCCCTTGAACACGTGCAGGATACCGAATTGATGATGGCCGGCTCGGTGATAACAATCGCGCCGGTACTGCTACTCTTTGCCGCGCTGCAGAAATACTACATTTCCGGTATAATGGCAGGAGGTTTGAAGGAGTGAGGGTATAGCTCGGATTATCACTGATTGGCAAAAAAAAAGCAGGGGGGCGTAGTCTTGAGAACAGTTTCCGTTGCAATTCTTGTAGCGGGGGCCCGCTACATGCACACCGGGAGCGTTTGGCGCGTTGATACTCGCGAGGAATTTGCCTACCTTTTCACTGCCTTTCACTTCAAAAGGGCACGTATTCTACATTCCTGCAGTCACTCCAATTCATAAACAGGAGATTAGTTGTGCTTGCAGAGATATTGATTCAAAACCTGAACGTCGTATTTGTTGGGACAACAGTTTCAGAGACGTCGGATGAACTCGGGTTCTATTACTTGGGACCGAACAACCGTTTCTGGGATCTGCTCGAATTTGCCCGAATCACGCCAACGGCCTTGGTCTCCTCCTCCGAACGTAAAGTGCTCCTCAATGCCAAAAAAGATGGGGTGCTTAACGATATCTACAAGCAGCTCTTCTTCGAAAAGAAGGAGACAGCGCTATTGAAGCATGGTATAGGTTTGACAGATCTCAACCGGCGACGAGTCGTCAGCAACGACGACGATCCGGCAGCCAGACCCACAAGCGACGACATTCAGAAGTTTATTCGGAAAGTGGAAAAGTACCGGCCTAAGATCCTGGCCTTCGCCACAAATATGGAGATATTTGAAAGCGCCTTTAAGCCCAACTATCCATCAGTTAATCAACAACGGGGGAAGCAGGATTTCTTGATTGGTGATTCGGAAGTCTGGCTTCTTGGTAGCACCAGTGGGCGTGTAAAAGATACTGACGCGTTGGAACAGGTGTTCGAAGACCTTGCCGACCGCCTGAAAGGCTTGAAGATATGAAGGTTCTTTGCCTGACGTCATAATACTCGGCGCCGGAGCGGCCGGACTCATGTGCGCGATCGAGGCGGGTAAGCGGGGCAGATCTGTTCTTGTGCTAGAACGGAACCGGAAGATCGGCGAGCAAATCCGGATCTCAGGCGGCGGCCGGTGCAACTTCACGAACACGGTGACAGACCACGACCATTTCATCTCGGAGAATCCGCATTTCTGCAAGTCGGCGCTCGCACAGTTTACGCCCGATGATTTCATAGCGCTGGTCAAGAAGCACGGCATCGCCTACCACGAGAAAACGCTCGGCCAGCTATTCTGCGACGAGTCTTCACAGCAGGTCATCGCGATGCTGGAGAAAGAATGCAATGATGCCGGCGTACGCATTGTGGTTGGCAGTCAGGTCACTAATGTGCGCAAGGGAAGCCGGTTCGTTGTGACGACAGAGAACGAGGAGTATGATTCCGATTCACTGGTCATCGCCACGGGCGGCCTTTCCATCGCAAAACTTGGAGCGACGGACCTTGGCTATCGGCTCGCACGTCGATTTGGCTTGAAAGTAACTCAAACAATTCCGGGACTTGTGCCGGTAACATTTACTCGGGAGGATTTCTCGGTTTTTACCGGACTGAGCGGCATCTCCGTCGACGCCGTTTGCAATTGTAACGGCCAATCATTCCGGGAGAATCTGCTCGTCACGCATCGCGGTCTCAGCGGCCCGGCGATACTGCAGATCTCTTCCTACTGGAAACCGGGAGAAACGATTTCCGTCAATCTCTCGCCTGATGTTGAGCTTAGTGGGTTCCTTGCCGATAAACATCGGCCGGGAACTGAGATCTCCACGCGGCTCTCGGAAATTCTGCCCAAACGCCTGGCAAGACGGTTGTGCGAGCATTATGGCTGGTCGAAATCGCTTAACCAGTATTCAAATGGAGAGCTTTCGTCCATTTCCGCTCAGCTCCACGATTGGAAGCTTCAGCCAAACGGAACGGAAGGATATGCAAAGGCGGAAGTGACATGCGGCGGCGTCGACACGAACGAGCTCTCCTCCAAAACGATGGAAGCCCGGAAGGTCCCGGGCCTGTACGTCATCGGCGAGGTGGTGGATGTTACGGGACACCTGGGCGGGTACAATTTCCAATGGGCGTGGGCTTCGGGATTTGTCGCAGGACAGTTCGTTTGATGACTGAACGAAAGTGGGGCAGTTAAGAGTTGGACAGATAAGTTATAGATCAAGGATTGAGGTGTTGCACAGTGAGGAGAACCAGAGAAAATGTCAAAACCGAAGGAAGAGAAACCGTTAGTAATTCGTTGTCCGAATTGTAAGCAGGTTCGGGAGCCGGACTTCAACGAGACCACGCGCCGTTATATTTGTTCGATTTGTGCATCCCCGGTCGATGCGCAGGTCTTGATCGAGAAGAGGAAACGGGGTTTGAAATAGCGCTCCATATGAAACTAAAATCCTTATCCGAACTTAATCAACTATTGCCCAATTCAGTGCAACGCAATCCGGCAGCGCTCAACAAGACACACGATGGCAAAGGCAAGACGGTCCAAATTTCGCTCGATACCAAAGGACGAAAAGGTAAGAAAGTAACAATCGTGTCAGGCCTTCAGCACAATCCGACGACCCTGGACGAAATCGCGAAGATCCTTAAAGAACACCTCGGCGCGGGCGGAACAGTGAAGGATGGCAGTATCGAACTCCAGGGTGATCAGCGTGTACGGGCAACGCGAGAGCTCCAGAAAATGAACTATGTCGTCAAGTGAGCGTAATGGTACGGGTGGCAACGACAATGCCTTCCACGCTGACAGGGCGATACATTCTACAATCAAAGGGCTGCAAGGAGCTATGATTGGCCGAACAATCTCGCATTACAAAATACTTGAAAAGCTCGGCGAGGGTGGAATGGGTGTTGTATACAGGGCAGAGGATCTTAAGCTGCACCGTACCGTCGCGATAAAGTTTCTGCCCACCGAGCCTACGGTTCAGGGGGAAGCGCGGGATCGCTTCATGCGCGAGGCGCGCTCAGCCTCCGGACTGAACCATCCGAATATTTGCACTATTTATGAAATCGATGAAGCAGACGGGGAGATATTTATCGTGATGGAGTATATCGAGGGCCAAAGTCTGAGGAAAGCAATCGAGGCGGGGCCGTTGCCGATCCTGGAGGTCATAAAGCTCGGTCTCAACATAGCAGAGGGTCTGCGTGCTGCACACGCGAAAGGTATCCTCCATCGAGACATCAAACCGGAGAATATCATCATCACCAACGGGGGTTCGGCAAAGATCGCCGACTTCGGTCTAGCACGATCGACCGAACAGACACAACAACCGGAATCCGCCCAGGCTTCAGGCACTCTTGCATACATGGCACCGGAACAACTGCAAGGCAATCATGTCGACCATCTGGCCGATATCTGGTCGTTGGGGATCGTCCTTTATGAAACCGCCACAGGGCGGCGACCATTCAGCGGCGATTATGACCAGGCGACGATGTACGCCATCGCTCACGAAAGGCCGAAGCCCGCATCTTCCATCCGCCCCGATATTCCCGCTGCCCTGGAGAAAATCGTGGAACGGTGCCTGGAGAAGAAGCCGGTCCTTCGCTATCAGGATGCCGACTCTCTCCTGGAGGACTTGCGGAGGATTGAGCATGAGATGATCGATCCGCGCGTGGCTGCGACGAAATCGATTGCGATCTTACCATTTGCGGATATCAGTCCGGAACAGGACAACAAATATTTCAGCGACGGGCTGACCGAAGAGATCATAACAAGTCTTTCCCGGCTTCGGAATGTGAAGGTCATTTCGCGCACTTCCGTGATGCACTACGAACGGTCCGGGAAAGGGATGAAACAGATTGCAGCCGAGCTTGGCGTTCAATACGTCCTGGAAGGAAGCGTGAGAAAGAGCGGCTCCGACATTCGCATCACAACCCAGCTGATCGATGCTGCTCAGGATGCTTCCTTGTGGGCGGAGAAATACAGCGGGACGATGGATCAAATCTTCGATTTCCAGGAAAATGTAGCGGCCAGGATCGCAAAAGCCCTGAAGATGCGCCTCACCCCGGTCGAGAGGCGAAATTTGAAACGGCGCGCAACTGAAAACACCGAGGCATATCAGCTCTATCTTAGAGGCCGGTTCTTCTGGAGCAAACGGAGCAAGGAAGGATTGGCGACCGCAATCCGCTACTTTGTGCACGCTACGCGCTCGCCTGGGCCGGGCTCGCTGATTCGTACAACCTTCTGACAGAGTACGAGCCGCTCCTACGGAAGTAGCTCTATACCAAGGCAAGGGCCTCTGTGGACAAGGCATTGAAGATTGACAACCGCCTGGCCGAGGCTCATGCTTCCCTCGCGCTCCTGATCATGGTGGAGGGATTGGACTGGCGGAATTCCGAGAAGGAATACAAGCTGGCCATCAGCCTGAATCCCGGCTACGCGACTGCGCACCACTGGTACGGCCAATGGCTTATGTTCAATGGAAAGATGGGGGAATCTCTCCGTGAGATCGCAAAGGCGGCCGAATTGGATCCGCTTTCTCCCGCTATTCTGAAAGATCAGGGTTTGACCCTGTATTACGCCCGGGATTACGATGGCGCGATCGAGTATGCAGGGAAGACGCTTGAGTTGGATCCGAACTTTGCTGCTGCACACCGACTTCGTTCGCTTGCCTATCTGGGGAAAGGGCTGTTCTCCGAAGCGATTGCCGAGAACCAGAGATGGGGCGAGATGACTGGAAACAAACTTGAATCGTCGATTGCACTTGCTCAGTGTTACGCTGCCTCTGGAAAGAGATTTGAAGCTTTAGGACTCATTGGTAATCTGAATTCGGAGGAACTCTCGACCGGAAACCTGTCGCGTGGAGTCGCACTCGTTTATGCGATGCTCGGAGAAAATGATCTGGCATTCCAATGGTTCGAGAAAAGTTACGATAAAAAGGGCGAGTCATTGGCCAGTTTGAAAATTGATCCCAAGGTGGATCGGATTCGGTCAGACCCCCGATTTGCGGCCCTTCTGCGGAAGGTGGGTTTGGAAAAATAACTTGGGTGAGGGATATCTGTTGTACAATTAGCACAGGGCATCGGTATATACTATTGAACCGGACATCGAAATATATTGTTAAGGCTATCTCAGTTCAATTGCCGCCACCTGGTCAATCTGTAGAATAGATCGACAGAAGATTGATGTCAGCTCTGCAGAGGAGATAGTCTGATGGGCAAATACGTGATAGTCGACAGGGTGACCTCTCCGCCAACGGTCAGAGGCCGGGTGGACAGTAGCCCGTTTGGCTCAAAGGCCGAAGCCACAAGCGCGATCAAGTTATATGCGAAGCTGTATGTGGAACTAAGCAAACTTTCCGGCAAGCCAATAAGCCAGGACAAGATTTTGAAGCTGTTCCACTTGCACAAAATATCCGAATGAGGACAGATTCCGTTGCAATTGCCCCCATTTCCCCAGCCAGAAGCGGACCGTCCCCGTGACAGTCGAGGCAACTGGGACGTAAAACTCCCCGCGCGAATCACCCTGCTATTCGAAACAGCGGCATTTGGCGCTCCCGCGCCCACTCACTCCGGCATCGTGACCGTGCCCGTGGCCGGATTGATCGTGGGTGGATCAGAGCGAAGAATGGCCCCGGAGAAGCGTCGCTGACTAATTTCCCCCGTCAGCCAGAATTCTCTTCTCCGGGATCCTTCTCGACTCTGACAGCGCGCCGCCTCGATAACAGCCCGAAAGCGTTACTTCTTTTCTTCGATCGGCATTACGTCAAACTTGCCGGAACTCTCTACGAAGAAAATGGTCTCCGAGTCCTCCGCACCTCGAGTCGAATGACGATCAAGGGCAGGATAGGTGAAATACGATCCGGGGCCTAACCTTTTTTCTACTCCAATCTCGGGAACATAGATATACGCGCCCTTGAGGACTACTGCTTTCAAGGTACTGCTGTGATAATGTAACGGATGTTTGAAGCCGGGGGGGAACTTTATTAACGCGCCGAACGGCCCCTTCTCCATGTTTCCCCAGAGCAGCGCACTCATGACACCTGCGCCGGGGGGAGAGCCTTTGAGCGTATCCCACTTGATGTCTTCTGCAGCCCACAATACGCGACCCTCCTTCATCTTCTTCTGAGCGACTGCACCGCCCGGGATTGCGAGAAGCAGGCCGATCAAAACGATGGCGGAAAACAACAGGACTCTCTTCATGTGATTCTCCTCAGATTTTTGGAATGGTTGGTTGGAGGGCTAACTTAATAACTTCTCTCGTAAATTCAAAAAATCTCTGCTTCCTCACACTTGTTGACAAGATCCGAGATTTCGTATATCTTGGCAGTACAAATGTTTGCTCACTCTCTTCTAAACATGGTTTAGCTGAGCATGATCGACACTACTGATAAAAGTGTGGCGCAGATGAGCGTGCGATTCACTTTTCTTATTTTCAAGGATTGTTCCCTCCGGGCGACTTTCACGGACCCCCAAACCTACTGCGCTGACAGCAATATCAGCACGCTAAATCTCGTGATGGACCCAACTTCGCGCGCAGCGTCTTCAACTTTTCCAGAAATTCCTCCGCCTCCCGTTTACCGAAGCCATTGGATTCAAGAAGTTCTCCCGTGATACAGGAAGTATCGAGGTGGTCCGCCATCACCGCAAGCTCGAGCCGCGAGAATTTCTCCGCCTTCAAGACGTAATCCTCAAATGCTTCCCAGGCGACCGGAACTACATTCTTCGTGATCTCTGCGACTGCCTCCCCGTAAACGCGGATTTCGTGCTGCGCGTGCGGATCGACCCTGAGATGAAGAAAGTGGAAGAGGTTGTGTAGATCGATTTTCCAGTACCACTCTGTATAGAGTGAAAGCGGAAGGTGGATGCGGGCAAGCTCGCGTGCGATATCCTCCTCCAGCATCGCCGAGTATTCCCGGTACGTCTCTCGCTGAGCAGACCCGAGAATCTCGAGCACTTTCTTGCGTAATTCCTCCGGCACCTCCTCATTCGCCCGCCCCTGCTTGTTGCGCCGGCTTTGCCGATGGATGGCCTGAGGCTCCGGAATGTAAAATTCGTCTTTCATGACGGAATAGCGGCCTGAGTACTCATTGACGTTTGCCGTGCGGTGCCTGATCCACTGACGTGCGACGAAGATCGGGAGCTTCACATGAAACTTCAGCTCGACCATCTCGAAGGGCGTCGTATGCATGTGCCGCATGAGGTAGCGGATCAGGCCGCGGTCTTCGTTCACGGTTTTCGTACCCCGCCCATATGAAACCCGCGCAGCCTGAACGATCGATTCGTCTCCCCCCATGTAGTCGACCAGGCGCACGAAGCCTGCATTCAGGCACTTGAATTCTTTGTCGAGAATCTCTTCAGCTTTCGGATTAACCGCGTGTCCCATCGGAACTCTTTGAGTGAAGGATGAATGTACGGAGAAGCCCCGCAAAAGTCCAAGCGATTTCAATTGGATGCTATGTGAGGCTGCAAGATCAATGCACGGGCGGATGGGAGCCGCAACCCCAGGTTCTCCATTGTATTTCCATTCAAGTTTCATTATCTTTTCTTCGTGATCAAGGTAGCAGTCGGCATCATTATTCAAATGGGAACGACCCCCGGCACGGACCGCGTTCTCCTGTGTCAGCGTCGGCAGTCGGCGCGCTATCCGCTGAAGTGGGAATTCCCGGGCGGCAAGCTCGAGAATGATGAACCGCTCGAGGATTGTCTCCGGCGTGAATTGCGCGAAGAGCTGGGTATCAGCGCCGAGATCGAAACGCTCTTTCACCGGCAGCATTATGTCTACCCCGACAACCGATCGTACGACGTTTCCTACTACCTCGTCAGGAACTTTTCGGGAACCGTCACAAATAACGTCTTTGCTCACTGGCTCTGGGTGCCGGTGGCAGACCTTCATTCGTATGATGTCCTCAAAGGAAATAAGGACGTCATCAAGAAACTCCTTGGTCATTTTGGCCCGCGATAACCTGAAAATCGTTCGGGCGATCCGTCGCCGGATTTTCCGGTGGTATGCGAAAAACGGGCGGGAATTCGTGTGGCGGCACGCGCGCGATCCCTACACGATTCTTGTCTCTGAAATCATGCTTCAACAGACTCATACAGCCCGGGTCCAGGAAAAATTGCCCCTGTTCTTGAAACAATTCCCGACACTTCGGGCGCTCGCAGAATCTTCCGGAGGCGACGTCGTCCGCGATGAGCTTGCACGGTTGGTTCTCCGGAATTACAACGGCCGGCTTCCCAGGGAAGTCGAACAGCTCGAGACACTTCCGGGTATCGGTGAGTACACTTCGCACGCCGTGGCTTGTTTTGCATTCGGGGAACATGTACCGGTGGTCGACGTTAACATCCATCGGGTCCTCTCCCGCATCTTCTGGAAGATGAAGAGCTCATCAGACCGGCAGAACAGAGCGACGGTCTGGAAGTTGGCAGCGAGAGTACTGCCCAAAGATGCCTCATCCTGGAACCAGGCCGTGATGGACCTGGGTGCTGCGACTTGCAGGGCGGCGAAGCCCCTCTGCGGAGACTGCCCCGTAAGGAATTACTGCGCGTCGGCACGCTTCATGTACGGCGGTAGTCGGCGGGCGTCCCATCGGCAGTCGCTCGAAAGAAAATCTGAACCCTCATACCGGGGTATTCCGCGACGGC
>VBOC01000036.1:9747-11764 GCA_005877655.1 Ignavibacteria bacterium | reverse complement strand
TGGATTAGGAATCAGAATTTGGCGTGTAGTCTCTGAGGATATTGTCCCGGTGTGCTGGGGCAATCTTTCCTGCTGATTGTCCGCTACCCCGTCCCCTGTTGCGGGATCGGGAATCACTCATGCATTGTCACTGCCCCGATGGCTCGGGACGAGTAGCATGAGATGCTACGGAGTTTCCAGCATATAGCCAAATTTTACAACTACAACATCCCGCCCTCCTCTCTATTATTACTAGAGAAGATGTCCTATAGCGGGATTTTTATAGTTACGGCCGCCGTTTACTGGGGCTTCAGTCGGAAGCTTCTAACGCCTTGCGGCGCTATGACCCCCTTCCTTAACCTTCCAGCACCGGGCAGGTGTCACACCCTATACGTCCACTTGACGTGTTAGCAGAGTGATGTGTTTTTGTTAAACAGTCGCTTGGCCCATTTCACTGCGATCCCGATCGGCTTTGAGGAGTAAATCCTCTGACCAGTCGAGACACCGCTTATTCCGAAGTTACGCGGCTAGTTTGCCGAGTTCCTTGACCATGGCTCACTCGAGCACCTTAGAATACTCTTCTCATCTACCTGTGTCGGTTTGCGGTACGGTCTGTCTGCAATCTCCCATACGAAGTTTTTCTCGGCAGCCTGATTAGGATCAGTTTGTTCCCTTGCGGGATCCCGTTCGGTTCTCGGTGATAACTGGGGCGCGGATTTGCCAACACCCCACACCTACGGCCTTAGACCGTCTAAGCCAGCAGACGGCTGATCTTTCACTTCTGCGTCGCTCCTTATGGTCGGACGATTGCAAACAGGTACAGGAATATTGAACCTGTTTTCCATCGCCTACGCCTTTCGGCCTCAGCTTAGGATCCGACTAACCCTGAGACGATGAACGTTGCTCAGGAAACCTTAGATTTTCGGTGTGCGACATTTTCAGTCGCATTATCGTTACTTATGCCTACATCTGCGTTTCTATTCGCTCCAGCATGCATCGCTGTACACCTTCTCCACCTTGCGGCGGATCTCGTTCACCGAGATCGCGGAATAGAATGCTCCCCTACCACGCCAAACTTGCGTTTGGGTTCACAGCTTCGGTGCAAGGTTTAGTCCCGAGAATTATCGACGCCGAGTCGCTTGACTAGTGAGCTATTACGCACTCTTTCAAGGAATGGCTGCTTCTAAGCCAACCTCCTAGTTGTCTACGCAACTCAACATCCTTTGTCTGTTAACCTTGACTTGGGGACCTTAGCTGGTGATCTGGATTGTTCTCCTCTCGGCGTCGGCGCTTATCCGTCGTCGCCTGACTCCCGGGAAACATGTTATCGGAATTCGGAGTTTGTCTGGGTTTGGTATCGTTGTGACGACCCTAGCCCAATCAGTGCTCTACCTCCGACAGACTTTACCCCGAGGCTAGCCCTAAAGCTATTTCGGGGAGTACGAGCTATCACCCAGTTCGATTAGCTTTTCACTCCTATCCTCAGCTCATCCAAGTAGTTTTCAACCCACACTGGTTCGGACCTCCATGAGGTTTTACCCCCACTTCATCCTGGCCAAGGATAGATCACACGGGTTTCGCGTCTACCGCACGTAACTAAGTCGCCCTGTTCAGACTTGGTTTCCCTACGGCTGCTGAACTAAGTTCATTAGCCTTGCTACGTACGAGTAAGTCGTAGGCTCATTAAGCAAAAGGCACGCCGTCACTCTCCCATCCCACCAAAGGCGGGACGAGATCGCTCCGACCGTTTGTAAGCATACGGTTTCAGGTACTATTTCACCCTCCTGTTAGGAGTGCTTTTCACCTTTCCCTCACGGTACTTGTTCACTATCGGTCACCAAAGAGTATTTAGCCTTGGAGGATGGTTCCTCCGGATTCCCACAGAATTCCACTTAGTCCGTGGTACTTGGGAACGCTCGCCAGAGAGCCGTTATGTTTTCGCTTACAGGATTTTCACCTTCTATGATTCGCTGTTCCAAGCGATTCAGCTAACACAACGGTTTCTTACTCTCCGTCCTATCTGCAATTCGGACCGCAA
>VBOC01000036.1:4043-9609 GCA_005877655.1 Ignavibacteria bacterium | reverse complement strand
GTTCGCTCACTCCCGCCTATGTATTCAGCGGGAAGTTCTCAGGCATTACCCTGAGAGGGTTGCCCCATTCGGAGATCGCCGGGTTAAAGGTTGTTTCCACCTATCCGACGCTTATCGCAGGTTACCACGTCCTTCATCGCCTTCTGGTGCCAAGGCATCCACCGTATGCCCTTTGTAACTTAACCAAAAATCTTTATCGACTCACATAGATGTCACCCGCCTTTGGCAGGCCGTGCAGGCCCCGCCGCAATCACGACAGGCTATTCTTCAGTGCATCAATATTTTTGGAAAGAACATTTTGTTGGATTTTAGTAGTCTGGTCTCGGTGCGTTTGTTTCTCCATTGGCATTCCCGGCTCGGTCCCGCAAAGCGGGACAAGCAGGACGGCATAGAGAACTACTGACACCTACTGTCAGACAGACTCTTCTAGATTGTCAAAGAACATTGGAGCTTGTGGAGCTGAAGGGATTCGAACCCTCGACCCCCTGGTTGCAAACCAGGTGCTCTCCCAACTGAGCTACAGCCCCGCAGCCGGTAATCAAAATGGCAGCTCACACGCCGATGTGGGCCTGGGTCGAGTTGAACGACCGACCTCACGCTTATCAGGCGTGCGCTCTAACCACCTGAGCTACAGGCCCGGGTAACCATCTGGTTTAGAGGATGGAAAAGAACGCATAAAATGAAAATAAAGTGCATAGATAATTCAACCAAGCAGAGCTGTTGAACCATATCGCCGGCTTGCGCCGACGTAGGCTCCTTAGAAAGGAGGTGATCCAGCCGCACCTTCCGGTACGGCTACCTTGTTACGACTTAGCCCCAGTCGCTAGTTTTACCTTAGACGCCTGCTCCCTTGCGGTTAGCGCAGCGTTTTCGGGTACCCCTAGTTTCCATGGCTTGACGGGCGGTGTGTACAAGGCCCGGGAACGTATTCACCGCGTCGTGCTGATACGCGATTACTAGCAATTCCAGCTTCATGGGGTCGAGTTTCAGACCCCAATCCGAACTGAGGATGATTTTTTGGGATTGGCTCCACCTTGCGGCTTGGCAACCCTTTGTATCACCCATTGTAGCACGTGTGTGGCCCTGGGTATAAGGGCCATGAGGACTTGACGTCATCCCCACCTTCCTCACTACTTGCGTAGGCAGTCCACTTAGAGTGCCCAGCATTACCTGATGGCAACTAAGTGCAGGGGTTGCGCTCGTTGCAGGACTTAACCTAACACCTCACGGCACGAGCTGACGACAGCCATGCAGCACCTGTACAAGCGCCCCTTGCGGGGAGAGCGACTTTCATCGCCTGTCGCTTGCCTTTCAAACCCAGGTAAGGTTCTTCGCGTTGCATCGAATTGAACCACATGCTCCACTGCTTGTGCGGGCCCCCGTCAATTCCTTTGAGTTTCAACCTTGCGATCGTACTCCCCAGGTGGGATGTTTAACGCGTTAGCTCAGGCACCGATCCCGCTGAGGACTTGCGAACAAGTACTCAGCGGGACCGACACCGAACATCCATCGTTTAGGGCGTGGACTACCAGGGTATCTAATCCTGTTTGCTCCCCACGCTTTCGTCCCTGAGCGTCAGTATCGAGCCAGATAACCGCCTTCGCTACTGGTGTTCTTCATGATCTCTACGCATTTCACCGCTACACCATGAATTCCATTATCCTCTCTCGAACTCAAGACGAGCAGTATCGAAGGCAGTCCTTTGGTTGAGCCAAAGAATTTCACCACCGACTTGCTCGCCCGCCTGCGGACCCTTTACACCCAGTAATTCCGGACAACGCTTGCACCCTACGTATTACCGCGGCTGCTGGCACGTAGTTGGCCGGTGCTTATTCACGGGGTACCGTCAATGGCGCCAAGCGCCACATTCTTCCCCCGCAAAAGAGGTTTACATCCTAACGGATTTCCTCACTGCTGCCTTCCGTAGAAGTCTGGACCGTGTCTCAGTTCCAGTGTGGCTGGTCGTCCTCTCAGACCAGCTACCCATCGTTGACTTGGTGGGCCGTTACCCCGCCAACTATCTAATGGGACGCAGGCCCATCTTGTGACATCCCGATTTGCACCGGGACCTTTCATTCCGGTGGAATGCTCCACCGGAACTGCATCGGGCATTAGCTCCGGTTTCCCGGGGTTATTCCCGTTCACAAGGTAAGTTGCCTACGTGTTACTCACCCGTTCGCCGGTTTACTCAGGATATTGCTACCCTTTTCTCCCTGACTTGCATGTGTTAGGCACGCCGCCAGCGTTCGTCCTGAGCCAGGATCAAACTCTCCGTTGTAATTGATCAATCTCAAATACCAACTTCGAGCCTGATCTGATCTCAACCCGCTAAAGGCCGTCGGACATCAACGAACTCACTCGAGCGAGCTGGGTTGAAGCTCTGCTAAGGCTGACTTAGAGCTATGCACTCTATTTTCAAAGAACAGGCTTGAGAAAAAAATCCCGATCCAGAAGACAATCAGGACCGGAATCATCTAGCGAGGGTTAAATATAGCTAATTTCTGCACTGATGTCAAGGAATTTGTCCCTTTATTTAAAAAGATTAATGCACGGAGCCCGGGTGAAAAAGCCTCCTTTTTGCCATTTTTGAGGCACTCGTGGTGTGAGGGCATACAGCCGGTTTCCGGATTTCAGCCTCGATCATTTGTTGGATAAACTTCTTGCTCGGCCGGAAGGGCGCTTCAAGGAATTTGCGGTTGAATTCTCATTCTCCTTTTTTCTGCTCCGGAAGCTCCTCCGTTGCGACCAAATCAAAGCTGACGACTAGTTTGTCGTCTGCCTTGATCAAACCCCACAAGGCAGTCGGCGGAGTGACGCCAAAGTCATGCATCGAAAGATCCTTCGATCCAAGAACCCGAAACCGTCTCGGTGACATTCGCGTGATCCTAACTGACATTCCCACAAGTCTCGTCACACCGGCGATTGTTAATTCGCCGACCGTATCCAATGTCCGCGCTGAATCGACCGTCTCTGAATCGGTGAGGATCTCCGCATGTACCAGCTTGTACTCGATCGAGGGGAAACTATCCGCCTTCATGGCATTGTACATGTCGGAATTCATTGCCCGTTTCCCGCACTCAAAACTCCTTACGAACATGGAAACTCGAACCTCATCACTCGCCAGTCCTGAATCCGCCGAACCGCTATCTCTTCCTGTGTTTCTCCCCAACATTCCCAAACCATCGATTGCGCGGGTCTCACACTTATATTCCCCGATGGTCGCAGTTCCCTCAAGACGAAGCCGGCTTCCAGATTCGAGTTTGTATTCGCGGCAGATCCCTTGTTGCGCAATGAGTGCGGGCGCCTGCCATCCCAGAATCAGCCCCAGCATCGCGAGTCTGATGCTGATTCTGTCCATCGCAAGCGCCGCAATCATCTTCACCAGTCTATATTGCGATCCGACCGCATGTTCAGAAGGATACCTGAAGTTGCAACCGTGCCTCAACCACGGTTTGGCGCTCGACCGGAGCCTTTGTCGGCGGACCGGCAAGGGCTACCTGATCGGGCTGCTGAATCAGGGGATACGTTCCGAGATTCGGTTCGGTAATCACCGGTTCATTTATGAAAATCGGAAGCTCCGCCGTCAATTTAACACGATTTCCGTGGAGATAGTATGACACACTCGCCGTAAGCTCCTGAATGAGCTTGCTATCGAGAATCTGGTACACGGTGCCCAGATTGTCCCGCACTCCGAAATTTTCATCGGGCCGGAGAAATGAATATCTCCCTGCGATCTCGAATGGATTGGTAAAGTATGCTCCTTGGACCCGGCCGCCGAGGATGGCAAGGCTCCCATATCCGTTCTTGAAGGTTCCATAATTGATCTCCGCCTCGGCGGATATCCCTTTCTCCATATACGGATTCCAGTTGCTGTTCAGCAACAGCGACTTATCATCGAGCTTCACATTTAACGCCGTTGAGTGCCCTACCTTTGAATCTTTCGTGTACAAACCATTCAGGAAGAGAGCATACCCGCTGCTTGATTCTACCAGGTTTTGTTGGATATTGAAGAGATTCTCATCAAGCCCATCATTGATCCCCACGCGGGCGACCACCATCGGAAAACCGAGATCGATCGGAATGTACCGAATGGGCACATCCCGGCCGCCGGCCGTGAACACGCCCACGATCGAGGTGAACGTTCCGCAATTACCGTGGAGGGCTATTCCGACATCGCGTCCGAGTTTAAATCCCAGGAACTGGATGGACACGTCGGTAAATTGCAGCATGCCTTCGTCAGTGAGGTTTTCCCGTCCGTAGGGCACCTTGAATTGGCCCGCCTTGATGCGCCACGACTTCGTGACAGGTATATCGGCGCTAAGATCAAGCAGTGATAGCGCCACGCCGGGCGAAGGCGCCTTCACCACATCTTCTCCGCCAAGGGCGAACTGAACGTCGAAGTCAACATCCTTGTACGTCGCCCTCGCACCCAGGCGGGCTTGCTTTAAGTAAAGATAGACGCGTGTGTTATCCCGATAATGGTCCGTGAGATTCTGCAGAAAACCCAGCGTTTGCAACCTGCCGTAGAAAGCCAACGCTGAACTGCTGGAATCGCTCGCCAGTTTCGAGGCATCGCTTGATTGCGCAAACCCCTGACCCCCGGGCAGAATTACAAGCCCTAGAGCGAGACCCGCGACGAGTAGGAGCAGCATGATGTTTCGCATGGTATTTGCCTTCCTTTCTCTTGTTATTTGATTATTTCTTGTGAACGTAACCGTATGTCAAAGTGAATGACAACCTTATCGTCCGTTTTCAAAAGACCGAGCATCATAGAGGGCGGTTCGATGCCGAAATCGGTCATGAGCAGCTCCTTGCTCCCTTTAATACTCACGGTACTATCCTGGTTTCTTACAAGGATCACTGATAGTTCGACGGGCTTCTCTTTTCCGGCAACCGCCAGGATTCCAGACGCTTTCACTATCAAGCTGTCGTTTGGCGCTCCGGGTACGATGGTGTCGCCTGTAAGACGAAACGTGATGTCCGGATGGTCGTCGGCCTGGAGCGCGTCATACATCTTATCATCCAACTTTTCGTTTCCGGAATGCATCTGCTTGACGGGAATTGTCAAATCAACCCGGCGGAAGAGTCTCGACGGACTCACTATCACGGGGGAGAAGAAGGCAGAATCGACAAGGATCGTGCCGGATACAACGGACGCGGCGGCGCTATATTCGTGCATCGTCGAGTTCCCGTCCAGGCGCAGCTTGCTTTCAGGCTGCACCTGCATCTGGATGGGGATCGCGGTCTGCGCGAATGATTCCGCTGCAACCAGAAGAAGGATTTGTATGAAGCATATGTCCCGCTTGTTCATGATTGATACTCCTTCTTTACTTTTGTGCACTCATATTCCTATTCTCTTGCTTCCATATTAGAAAATACCGAATGGAACGACCGGATAAAATGAGCCCTCTTAGGCTGAAACATGATTTTAATCATGCCTCGCCAAGTTCAAGGCTGGCCTAGAGTTACCGGATTAAAGTGGGATCGGTGAGAGTCGGACGGAAAAGCTGAGGGGACGGGCTGGAATGAATAGCGTCATTCAGCGCCCGGCGCGGAACATTCGAGG
>VBOC01000036.1:0-3931 GCA_005877655.1 Ignavibacteria bacterium | reverse complement strand
CCATGAGGGCATGAGATGGGATTTGTTTACGCTCCTGCCTCCGCCTCTGATGGTTTGCTCGATTCTTTCATCCGACATTCCCTTCATCAAGGTGGTGTCCGTGAAATTCCGCGGCTTCGGATCCAGATTAAAAGCATTGAAACCGTCTCCTTTTCCGTCATCGCCATGGCACACCGCACAATACTTCATGAACAGAAATTTTCCCTGACGCTGCTCGTAGGTCAACGGACGCGCGGGCTGAATTTCGGCCGCCTGCGAAGATGAGTCTGTCGTTGCGACACCGCCGCCCTTTGGCATCGCAGCTGTTGTTGACCCGTTTCTTCCCGAACAGCCGGAGAACATCGTCATCATGGCTCCCGCGCACCACATCAAGAATATCAGGTTCCTCTCAGCCACGGGCGGCAATCCTTATTTGAGCGTCATCAAGTAAGCCGTCAGCGCCTCCGCGTCTTCGTCGGAGAGCCGGTTGTTCGGTTCGATCGATTCGGGCTTGAATGCCTGCGGATTCTCCAGCCAATGGAAAACCCATCCCGGCTTCAGGCGGACGCTGACTTTATCAAGCGGCGGTCCGACATAACCGCCCTTGCTGTGGATTTGATGACAACCCTGGCAGCCATATGTCTCGAAATACAATCCTTTCCCTCTTGCAACAATTTCATCGTTTGTCCGAATTGTACGGTCCAGGCTGTCGGCGATAAATACTTGCTCCATGTAATCCACGAGCGTCCTGATCTCAGCGTCGGACAGGAAAAGATTAGGCATTCGCTCGGTGAGAATGGGTCTGAGCGAGTAGGGGATTTTGAAATATCCTTCGATCCACTTCCGCTGCGCCTGGCTTGCCTCAAGCGAAAGATCGGTCGCAACCAGCGTGCCGCGTCCTTCCATCGTATGGCACCCGAGACACGCGAGGTCATCAACCAACTTTCCGAATTCTCCCTGCGGAGCAAATGTGCTCTTCGGCTTCGGACGGATGATGAATTCCTCGGGAATCTTTTCCCCGGTGTTGCCCAGGAGGGCCACGGTGATGGCCTGCGCTTCTTCCTTGCTGAACTCGAACTTCGGCATTTTCATGGCAGGAGAGAAAACTCGGGGATCGGTCAGCTTCGTATAGAGATATGACGGCAGGCTTTCCTCGATGCCCGATTTGCCGAAATCAATCTCATAGAGTTTCTTCCCGCCGACGAGCGACAGCTCGGGCGCCATCTCTTCCGGTTTGTTCAAGGGGCCAAGCTCATGGCATCCGGCGCAGTTATATTTCTTGAATAACTCAAGGCCCTTCTCATACGAATCGGGCTGAGGCGTATGGGCCGGGGCTTGTTCAAGATCGTAGTCCACGAACTCGCTTTCCATGTAGGCAACAACCGCCGTCAATTCGTCTTCACTGAAGCGAAAGCGCGGCATCTCAACGCCCGGCGAAAACCGTTTCGGATTCTTCACATAGTTATACAGCCATTGTTCACTCACCTTGCTGGCGACCTTGCCAAGGTCGGTCGCAACGCGCCCGCCCTTTCCGCTGATCGCGTGACAACTGATGCAGCGGGCCTCTTTGAACCGGGTCGACCCCAGCTCGATGAGCTGGGCCTTTTGCGATTCGTTCGCGGCCGTCAATAGGGCGGGCAGCGGGTCAAGAGCAGCGCCGCCGGGGAACGACGTGGATGAATTGAGACCAGCTCACCAGCCACTGCCGATTCACTTTCGAGCCGATGCCGTCAAGACGGGGAACCCACCGCTTCTCATACCCCCCGATCTTGTGACAGCCGATGCAGTTCGATTCTTCAAGCAATTTGCGGCCGAGATTCAGCGCAGGCGCACGCGGAACGTTGCGTTCCCTGTGGCATTTTGCACAGGACGCTTCCATATACTCTGCCGGCAGGATCGGCTTATCCCAAAACTTTACTTTGCCTATCGATTCCTTGAATTCCGTAGCGGCGCCCTGGCCTTCGTGACAGATTGTGCAGCCAAATTCCTCGATGTCGTGATAGATGTGCGGATGTGTCCGGTAGGGCTGCTCGGCACCTTTCAGGGCCTCCTCCTTAATCCCGAGGTGGCACGTGATGCAGCGATCAACCCGGTCTAATTTCCGATTCCAGATTTGTTTGATTCCGATCTCCGCAGGCTTCACTTTTTTCGGCAGATCGGCAACGAGGTTGTTAAATCGATACTGATAGAATCTCCATTCGCGGAAAAAGTCCTTCAAGGGGGATACGGCGAGCACTACCATGAACAAGATGCTCGCCACGGCAAAATATTTTCGAAGCCTATGGATGCCCATTACAGGGAATATCCACTGAAGTGAATAGTGAGAGCAAGAGCCCCGTCTCTCTCGCTTCTTTACGCAATACCGGATCCCAAACTGGTTTTCGAGACGTTTTCCGGCCTAGTAGATTTCCTTCCACGGCCATGTCCAGCTCCACTCCGGTCCGCGGAAAAGCGTACCGATGGCCGTCAGAACGACTACCACGACGACAAACCAGGTCATGATCCACCACGAAAGGGGGCGCGATCCCAGCCACCCGATGAGTCCTGATTCTTTCTTAGACGCGTACGGCACAATCATCATTGCCGTCATCAGCCATGTGGGGATAAGCACTGCATAGACATTGTAGAAAATGAGGATCAGAGAAAGAATCCCCACGCTGACCAGGAGAGCCGTAAGAGTTTGTCCCGGCTTTTCTTTCCAAAGCCCCTCACGCCTGATGTTAACCCGGAAATAGGGTATCACGATGAGCGCCAGAATCACTAGCATCGGCAGGAGGACACCCGCGACGATCGGCGGGAAATAGTGCAGCAATTCCTGCAAGCCAAGAAAATACCAGGGCGCTTTTGCCGGGTTGGGAGTATGCTCAGGGTTCGCGATCCACTCGAGCGGCGCATTAACGAACAACGAGACGAGCGCGAGGACGATGACCATCGCCTGGAATCCGATAATCTCACGCACAACGAGGTGGGGGACGGTCATCACCATCTCCTCCTCCTCCTTCTTCACACGGGCGGAGACCCGTCCCTTGATGAATGCGACCCTCTTGGAAGTCGCCTTCGCGTCGGAGGATTTGGTTGTTTCAAAATCTCTCGAATCGGCCATACATTTAATCAGGTTTGGTGCCGGCAAAGACCGTGCGCATCATTTATCGGCCAGTGTTTGATTTCCTTGACTCGTGCGCCGAGGTTTTATACTCCTCCGTCCTTCCTCACGCGCCAGAAATGAATTCCCATGAGCACCATCGCAAGAACGGGGATGATGAAACAGTGAAGGACGTAAAAGCGCACCAGGGCATTTTCTCCGACAATGTTCCCGCCAAGCAGGAGGAACGAGATTCTCTCCCCGATTCCGAACGGAACGGCGCGGACCATGTTCGTACCGACGGAAATTCCCCAGAAGGCGAGCTGGTCCCACGGAAGCAGGTAACCTGTATAGCTGAGAAGAATCGTCGCGAGCAGAAGAATTATCCCGATGACCCAGTTGAATTCTTTAGGCGGCCGGTACGATCCGGTGTAAAACACGCGCAGCATGTGGNNNGACGAAACGACAAACTGCAAATCCTTCATGTCCCAGTACGCCTGGGGAACGGAGGGACGATAGTAAAGCATCAGGAGCGCTCCGGTGAGCGTCAGGACAATAAACAGACCGGCGGAAAGACCTCCGAGTCCGAATGTGTACGAATACCTGATAGATCTCTTTCGGACCTTCGTGGGGTGAACATGGAGAAAGAAGTTGTAAAATACCGTCTCTGCGCGCGTCCGGTTGGACTCGGGAAGGCCGTGCCGGAACATCGACCGCCATACCTGGGATTGATAAACTTTTTGCAACAGAGCCTTCACGGTTGGTCGCGTTCCTCAAATCTTTAACACTGCTTCTTCGCTCACAACGACCGATTTATCCACGACCAATTGCCCCTGGTCGTCCAGCGACATTGCAAACCTCGGCAGTGAC
>VBOC01000038.1:12220-19015 GCA_005877655.1 Ignavibacteria bacterium | reverse complement strand
TTGTTCGATACAACCCATTATAATAGCAATGTGGGAGCTTTCCTTGATGATGCCTCTCAGGACATTTTCGCGCGCCCTTGGATCTTGCCCTCGTCCTGCCCTATCCCGGCTCGGTCCCGCGGTGCGGGACATGGCCGGACCGAGACGGGACTCAGCCGATCCGCGCCGCGGCGCTTGAAGGTTTGATACCCGTAGCGCAAGGTCCAGATTCGAGTCCTTGATGGAATAGCCGGTAAGACTCAGTTCAGGAAAGACGACGAGATCGGCGCCGCCCTCCCGCGCCCGCCTGATGTACTCGATGTGCTTTTGTGCGTTTTTCTTGAGGTCGCCGAGCACGTTATCGATTTGTGCAAGGGCCAGGATGAACTTCATCGCGTTCGAACGAGCACGGCCATTTCGAATCACCCCGTGGAGCGGAAAGCCTGGCATCCTTCACCGGGGCCTCTCAACATATCGCCGTCCCGTTTGCGCGACCCTGCCGGAAAGAAAAGAAGAAGGGATTGCTGCATCGCCCAGCACTCATAGGCAAATGGTATGAATCCGAGATACCCGAGCAGCGGCATCTCGAACAGCTTCGGGCCCGCAATCGGGATAGGGATCGAATAAACCCATTTCCCAACCGCCCAGTAGTTCCAGAATTCCCAGAGGATTCCACAAAGCAAGCCGGCTGCCGTCAGAGAAACGATCAACTCGTAGTTCTTATTTCCGAGATCGGCCAGAATCGATCTTCCCCCGAACGAGTGATTCACGGGATCAAGGAGCAGGAAGAATCCCACCCAGACCAGGGCGAACGCCCTGGCTGCATCGGCACGATCAAGGAGCAGGGGAACGACGAGGCACACAAGGCCGGCCGCGATCGAGACAACTACAAACGATCTGGCAAGCGGGACCGTTAAGCGCGGCGGCTGGTTTTGCCCTTCGCGTATGAGGGGGCGTCCCCCGATGATATTCTCCTGGCGGGACAGCCCGCCAAAATGGGCAGAACGCAGAAAGGGTTGGATGAATTCTGCCGTTTCCAGCACAGCAGGAAAAATCGTTGCGAATGACCAGCCGTATCCAAGATAGCGAAGGAGAGGATCGTCCGGCAGGCCGATGTAGGTCCAGTTCCGGAGATACAGGTTGTACGCCTCGAACACGCACCAGCACACGATCGACCAGGGCAGCATGACGAGGAACTCCCCCCGGCGCGAGATTATGAGCGAGCGGCCGTGGCTATACAAATTGAGGGCGTCGGCGAGCAAGATGTAACCCGTCCACACAAGGGGAGTGAAATAGGTCCCGATGATCCCGATGTGCAACAGCAGAAGGAGCTCGGCGCTTACGATGATAACAAACCCCGCCAGGCCGTACAGCGGAAATTTTCGGTTGAGATGTTGGCGACCGGACGCCGTCGACCGGGCGTCCATCAGGAGAGGTCGATCATCTTGATGTCCCTGATATATTTGATGGTCTTGTCGACCTTCAGGGCCTTCAGCCGTTCCAGTTTATCGGCGATGCGCGCCGTGTTCTCCACGATGATTTTGAGGAAATTCCCCTGGACCTCCGACGGCAGCCGTTCCAGGAGCCCCTTTTCCACCCTCTGCATCGCTCCGAGAGGGGCTTCGAAATCCTTGATGACGCCTGCGAGTGTTTCATGGATCGCCTGGAGCCGCTGCTGGCTGATCTCAATCTCCATTAACCGATCTTTCAACCGGCGCTTTTCGATCACGCCGAGGATGGTCTTGGGAAGGACCGGCGAAGTAATCTCCTCCTTGACGAGGTAGTCGTCGATCCCGACTTTCATCACATCGAGGGCGAGATCGAAATCTTTATTTACGGTCAGGAAGACCACCGGGATGTCGAGATTTCTTTTTCTCATCTCCTTGGTGATCTCGAGGCCGTTCTTCCCCGGAAGGAAGTAATCCATCAGCACGATGTCCACCTCCCGCCCGGATCCCAGCTCAGCGAGGGCGTCCGAGTGATTCTCCTTCCACACCACGGAGAATGCGTCCTTGTCAAATCGCTGCAGATAGACCTTGACAAGCTTCGCGAAATCCTTGTTGTCTTCGACCAGTAGAATATTGATTTTCTTCGCGTCCATCGTTCCCTCTATGCGTGTGGTGATTCGGCTGCCGGAAGGGTGAGGAAAAATGTCGAGCCTTTCCCGAGCTCGGATTCGACCCAGATGGTGCCATGGTGAAGCTCGATGATCTTTTTCACGATCGCCAGGCCCGCGCCGCTGCCCTCGTACTGTTCCCGGCGGTGCAGACGCTGAAAAATGACAAATATCTTCTCGTAGAATTCCTTTTCAATGCCGATACCGTTGTCTCTGACGCTGAAAAGATAAGAATTATTTTCGCCATTTTGAAATGTAATTTCAACGACCGGATCGGGCTTGTCGTTGAACTTGATCGCATTGCCGATCAGGTTTCGGAACAGGACCTTCAATTGCGTCTCATTTCCGTAGACGGCGGGGAGCGAATCCGGGACGACCAGCCGGACTTTCTTCTGGCGGATTGTGAATTCCATGTCCGACTTGATCTCATCGATCACGGGCGTCATCGGGACTTCGCGAAAGGCTTCCATCGGCCGGCTCATCCGGGAGAGCGTTAAGAGGTCGTCAATCAGCCCTCTCATGCGCGTCGCGGCCGCGACCATGGAATCGAGATATTCCCTTCCTTCCGCCTGAATGATCTCGGCATAGTCGGATTGAAGAATCCGGCTGAACCCCTCAACGCTGATCAACGGCTCCTTCAGATCGTGCGAAACGACGTACGTGAAGTCATCGAGTTCCTTGTTGCGCTGACGGATCTCCTGCGAAATCCTGACGGTCTCTTCGTAGAGCATCCCTTTTTCGAGGGCGATGGCGGCGAGGTTCGCGACGCTTTCCAGCAACCGGAGCTGTGGACCCGTGTAGCTGTCGCCCGGGGCCGCGTGAACCGACAGAATTCCCATGATTGCCTGCTTCGAGAGCATCGGAACATAGACAGAAGATCCGCCCGGATCCGTGTAGGGGCGCATCCCTTCGACGACGTTCCACTCCGGACCCTCCTCCCGCAGGGGGATCGGGGATCCGACGCGGGGCGTGATGATCCGCTCCCCCATCATGGTCTCCATGCGGAAGGCCGGCATCAGTCTCCGGGCCGGTGCATCATACAGATCAATGGAGAACTGTACGAAGGGAACGATCTCTCTGAGGTTTTCTGAAACGACCGCGAAAATCTGATCGAGATCGAGCGTCGACGTGAGTTGCTGGCTCAGCTCGTACAGCACGCTCAGGCGGTCGATCTGGGAGCGCAATTCGCCGTACAACCGGGCATTCTCGATTGCGGCACCGAGTTGATTGCCGACGAGCGTGAGCAGGCGCTTCTCCTGGTCGGAGAACTCGTGCGGCCCGGAGTAGAACAGGTCGAGAGCGCCGAGCGCTTCATCCTTGGAAACCAGCGGAATGACCGCCATGGCAACCAGTTGTTCGGCGCGCAGGGACTCCCTGTTCGCCGCAGAGATCCGCTCGTCGAGGAAAGCGTCCCGTGTGATGTAGACGGGCTTTGCCGAACCGACAACCTCGCCGGTGATCGAGTTCGACGGATTGAGCCGGGTAATCTGAGGGATCATCGAATCCGGAAAGCCCACCTGTTTCACGAGCACGAGATCGGTCTCCTCCGGCTCCCGCAGGTACACGATGACACGGTCCGAAGCCATGATCCGTTTCAAGAGGGGAACCGCTGCATGCAGGATTTCCCCGAGTTTCAGCGTCGTGGTCGTGAGCGTCGAGAGTTCGTTCAATCCCAGCAACTGCTGATTATTCGTCCTAAGCTGCTCGAAGAGGTTCACGCGATCGATGATACTCCCGAGCTCCTGGGCGAGGGGTTGAAGAATTGCTGCATGCTCCTCGGTAAACGTATACGGCTCCCGGCTGCCGATAGTGAGCGTTCCGACAATTTTTCCTTTGAGTGTGATCGGTAATGCGATCTGGGAGCGCAGTCCTTTCCCCGCAGACACCATCCCGCGGAGATTCGGGTCTGCGGAGAAGTCGTTCACCACAAAAGGGCGGTTCTCCCGGACAGCGAATTGAGAGACGGACCGATCGAAGGGGATCAGCGACCCTTTCGGAAGAGTCGTACCGCCCACCGAGGCATAAACGGTGAGCGCATCACCTCTCTCGGTGAGCAACCCGACGCTGATCATGTCCGAAGCGACGATGTCATTAATCTCTCCGGCAATTTCGGCGAAGACCGCGTCGAAGTCCATCGTCTGGTTTGCCGTTCCGATGATCCGGTTGATCATCTCGATCTGCATGCTGCGCTTTTCGAGGTCCCTCGTCAGGCGCGTCCGCTCGGTGATGTCGCGCGCGATGTTGAGCATGGCGAATGGTTCGCCCATCGAGTTCCTCAGAAGGGTCGTGCTCAGGCTCATCGGAATGCGCTGGCCGGTTTTTCCCTTCCAGGTCATATCAAAATCGTGCAGCCAGTTACGGTCGCGAAGATTCGAGATCCAGACAACGAAGCGCCCCATCTCTTCCTCGATCAGCCAGGGATAGGGAAACTTCACGCCGAGCGCCTCCGCCCGCGAATAACCGAGCACCCGGCCGAAGGACTTATTCACCTGGTGGACCGTTCCGTTGAGGTCGGTTATAATCAGCACATCCGCCATCGTGTCGACGATATTCCTGAGCACCTGTTCCGATTCGCGGGTCTCGGTCTCGAGTTTCCTTCGGGCTGTCACATCGGTGAGAATGCCCACGAGACCCTTCATGTCCCCTTGCGGATCGGTCAGGGGTGAATAGCTGCCGCGCAGATGTCCCTTCTTCCCGGTTTGGGTTATTTCGAAGAAAATCTCCCCGGAAGTCACACTCTTCCCTTTGAGAACCTCGTCAAGCAGCCTGGCGAGGTCCCGATCGTGATAGCCGGGAAGTGTGATTGAGGCGTGTTTCCCCAGAACCTCCTTCTCTCCCAGGCCGGTAATCTCCTCCATCGCCCGATTCCACTTCAGGCATTTGAGTTGACCGTCATAAACCACCACACCCTCGTGGATGTTGGTAAGTACGATCGCCCGTTCGCGGTTCTCCTCGATCATCCGCGCCGACTGCTCACGGGAATCGGTGATGTCGGTTATGATTCCCGAAAGTTTACCGCCGGGGCCATCCCCGGAAACTGCGGACATGGCGTCCCGCACCCAGCGGTACGACGCTTTCCCTTTCGGCCGGACCCGATACTCGCTAACCACACTCTTTCCCGCAGCGGGCCGGTTTGATTTTCGTTCAAGTAAAATTTTCTTGTCATCGGGATGAACGAGCGAGAGCCACAGGAATTTGTTCCGGTAGAATTCCTTTTGGGCATAACCAACGAGCCGTTCAACGCCGGCGCTCATAAATTCAATCGTGGCGTCCGGGCCGCTCGTATAGAGTATGTCGGGAATCGAGGCAACCAGGGACTCGTACTGCTCCTCCCGATCCTTCACCTGGCGGTAGAGCGCTGCGCTCTCGACGGTTGCGCCCAACTCTCGCCCGACCGCGGAGAGGAGATCCGTTGAAATCTCCTCCTTTCGTTCATTCTTCGAACAGAGCAAGACGATGCCGACGATCTTCTCCCCGCTGATTAACGGCAGGAGGCAGACTGCCGAAATCCCGGCATCTTTCCAGAGCGACCGGTAGGGAAGATAGCTGGGATACCGTTTCACCAGGAAGGACTGGGGCTCCCCTGTCTTGGCAACGAAGCCGCCGAGCCCTTCATCGAGCTTCATGCCGCTCAGATTCTTGAGGATGCTACTAGGCAGACCCCGGTGGACGGTCATTTCTAGAAGCGAGGTATCCGGTTGTTTCGCCGCGTCCCGCTGGTCCCGAGAGGGTGACAGGTGTGACGAGTAAATCGCGCCCATTTCCCACCCCAGGACATCCATAATCCTGATAAGACCCGATTTAAGGATCCTCTGAACGTCGCCGCTCCCCAATCCCCAACCGATGATCTCACGGAGAAGCTCCATTTCGTCGCGCCGGCGGCACAGCTCTTCCTCTTTCTGTTTCTGCCCGGCCTGGAGCGCCTTATATTCTTCTTCTTTCTGTGCGGCGAGTTTTTCGATATTCTGGTGCTCGCTCACATCTCTCAGGATTCCCAGGACGACGCCGTGGTCGACGGGAGCGGCATTCATTTCGACAGAAAACGTCTTGCCGTTTTTGCGCATGAAGTCGAGCACAACCGATGCCTTCCGTTTCGCCTTCAGTTCTGCGAGAAACCTCAGGAACCGCGTGCGGTGGACGGGTGAGACGGCTTTCATCGGATCCAAAATCCTCAGCTCGTTCTCGGAGTACCCGGACATCCTCGCTACTTGAGCGTTCACGTCCCGGTAATCGCCGCCCAGATCAAAGAGTATCATCCCCTCACCCGATCGCCGGAAGAAGTCCTCGTAACCGTGCGCTCCCGGAAGCTTTACCCCCGTGGAGCGTTTCATCGACATTTCCTCGAGCGCTGCCCTGTCCTCGGGCAGGCTTGGCGGCGGCTTCAGGAGCTCCCTCCGTTCGAACCGGAATGGAATTAAGCTCCCCGGCACGTACCTGCCCCGCAGTGCAATGGGAAAACAGTACAACTCTTCCCGGTAACGCGTAAAATCGAGACAGACCGATGCCTCCTCTTTCAGGATAGCGAGCGTTTCCGGACCGAACGATGATTTCAGAGCCGAACAATACTGAACCGATCCCTGCTTCCGCGCCATCTCTGCGATGAGCCGGAACAGCGTCGCCACGCCCGCATCGCTCTTCAGAACCTGCTTCCAGATCGATAGATCGTCGCAAATAATGTAGCAGTTCCGTCCCGCTTTCCG
>VBOC01000038.1:0-12191 GCA_005877655.1 Ignavibacteria bacterium | reverse complement strand
TACCGGCGGGAGCCGCTTCGCGCGGTAGGCCACGCTCAGGTCGTCGGCCGAGGATACGTCCGGCGAGCAATAGATGACGGGTATCTTCGACGCCGAAGAGTACTCGGCAAGCGGATCGAGAAGCTCCTTGCGTTGGTCGGGGGACGAAAGGAACGACAACAGCGAGTCTCCCGGACCGAGACCACCGGTATAGTGATCGAGTCTGGGAAGACCGGTCGAGAATTGCTTACGCTGCATGTCGGTAGGAACAGTTGCCGGATCTCTTTGCTGAGAATTTACGAAAGATTCGGGTAGGGGTCAAAAAAATCCCGTCCCAATTTCTCGGGACGGGATTGTTAAGAACGATCTTCGGTCCGAACTTACTCGCCGAACGCGTAGCTTGCAGTGATGTAGCCGAAGGTATTGATGTTATCCGAAGCGCCGATCAGCCCAAGACCGCGCCGGAGTGCCTCTTCGCTCACCGTTGCGTCAATGCACGCACCGCCGAGCTTGAATCCGAGGCCCATCGTCACCAGACCATCGAAGTTAGCGCCTGAAAGCCCGCCGATAAAGACTAAGCTGTTCGGGAAGGAGGTATTCGACTCGGTCGTGGTACCTCCGGTCGGTGGCTCATTCTTGAAATTGAGCTTTCCGAGCGAGCGGTAGTAACCGCTGCGGCCCGCGAGCCAATCGAGGAACCACCATTCGCCGCCCAGGTTGAGAACCGGGATAGCGCTATACGTGGTGGTGTTGGTCGTGGTTCCGGGGTTCGTCCCGCCGGCAGGAGTCGGCGGACTGGTTTCGTTCTTCACACGCAGAGTCTGCCAGCTAATACCGCCGGCAAAATAGAAGGCCTGTGTGTGATATTCTCCGCCGGCGCCGACCGCATACGTCGTGATGCTGGCCTTGAAAGTAGCCGGAGAACTGGTAACGCCGTTGGGGCGTTCATCTTCCTTGGGCTCGGCAGATACCGTCAGAAACTGGCCGTAGGGCACGAAGTTGAATTTGCTTGAAACGTTGAATTTTGCACGAGCGCTGACCTGGAACTCCGTTCCGGACGCCGAATACTTCCCGGTCGTCGCCTTGTCAAGTCTTAACGCCCCGCTCACGTCAAGCGTATTGCCCGATCCGAACGGTGCGACAAGACCGGCACGGAATCCCCAAAGGCTCGAGGATGCCTCGCTGCTGGTATTGGCTGCAGCGGAAGTCGACGCGTTATCCGTGTTCGAATTTCCGTACATCACGCCGACACCCCAATCCATGGAGCCCATGCGATTCGAGAGCACGACTTCCCAGACATTGGCGACGCGCGGAATGCCCTGGGCCCCCCTTGGACCCTGGACTATTGCAGGTATCAGGCTGCTATTCACGAGGTTCACAGCCGAGGGGTCATAGCTCAGAGTTGCCCCGATGGACCACTCGTTCGTGAGCCCGAAGGCAACCCCCGCGAACTGCTTGCCGTAACCGTCATCACCAATGGGCGCACCCGTCGAGGATAGTCCCGTAAGGCCGCCACCGCCGACATTAGCCCATGCATAATCAGAATAGGCAGACTGATAGGCAGGATTGACGAGCATCAGCGAAGGGTCTTCCATGATGAATGGGTTCAAAATGATCATTGTGCCCGCATTGGAACCACCCATCGCCAATTCGCGCGCAATACCACCCGGTTTCGCCTGTCCAAACAGGCTGGCCACGCCTGCAACCAGCAGACACGCGACTATAGCAAATCGTTTCATATAGCTCCTCATATATGTGAAGAATAGTGAATTTATATGTACATAGTGATTTAGAATAGAACGCTCACAAAGGGCGCAACATCTATCTATAAATCCGAATCAATATGTACGAAAAAATCGCGGTAGGAGTATACTAAATAATTGAATGTTTGTCAAGTCTTTTTTTCCCTATCCCTTTAACAGATCCCGCTAACTCCTTATGGCTGTAAGTCTTAGGGGGGTCTGGCACCAAAAGGAAAAGGAAGCCCTAGGGCTTCCTTTTCGATATTCCGGCATGGGAAGGGGGAAAACCCTCCCCCGCTTAACTAATTAACCCTCCAGCTTACACCAAGCAGAACCCCGATATTCCAGGGCTTTACCTCAACCGATGTGCTCTTGGCGACGTCCTTGAGGCCAAGTCCGTACCTGCCATCCAGAAACACGTTCACACCCGGAGAAACCTCAAACTCAACTCCCGCTCCAAAGTGTAAGCCGTAATCCACTGACTCTATTTGATCTTTGATGTCAGCGGTGGTATCCGCCGTGCCCGGAATATTCTTTTGCTCCTCTTCCGCCTTCATAACGACACCGATGTCGCCCCCTCCAAAAACATACGGCTTGATGTTGCTGCCCTCCATCGGGAACTTATATTTGGCGGAAATCGGGATGTTCACCTCGTCGACCTTAATATTATCCTCTGCACTGCCCAAAGAGAACTTTACGCCGCCTTGCGCGTATAGAACCTCGCGATGCCGGTCCTGAAGCCTTTACTGACACCTGAGCCCGGATCGGGAGTGAACGAAGCCTGGCCAAGGTTCATACCGGCCCGTGCACCCAGATAGATGGGATTTGCCGCAGGTTGAGCCTGAAGAGTCATGGTCAACCCCGCGATCAACAGTATCATGACCAAAAACGGTAAGACTCTGTTCATTGGAAATCTCCTGTAAGATATGAAAAGATAGTGAATTATAGCCCCTTCCAGAAAATTACGGCCGCAGTATAACAAATAAAACGCAGTTTGTCAAGTACCCCCTTGATTTGAGCGTTTCTTCATGGCAACGTGTAGCGGATGCCGGAAGTTATTGCAAGATAGAATGTTGAGGAGCCTGTCGTAAACACCGGCCCCAATTGCAGATCCGCGGGGATCTCGATGTGCGGTGCCACCGGGAAATAAGCGCCGCCTCCGAATCTGAGCCCGAAATAAGTACCCCCTGTTACGAACCAGAGATTGAATCCCCCGTCAAGATAGGCCCTCGCCTCGGTTTTGGGCATTTCGAGAAAATACCTGAAGAATGGAGCCAACTCAACCGGCGTGCCTCCCTGTGTATTGATATTCAGATCGGATCCGACAAACATTCGCGGCTGGAACTCATAATCGAACGTCGGTCCAATCTGAAGGCCTGCAGATGACTGGCCTCCGTAACCGAAGAAAGAGAGTCCGAAGCGGCCTCCCACATGGACCTTCTGCGCGGATCCCGAAATGGGTAGAGCAAGCAGGATAACCGAAAGCAGCGAAAGACGTGCTGTCATCTTTTGCATTACCGACTCCGTAGTTGTTGTTGGATGGTTGATTGATTGGGTCAATTCTTCAATAATGTCCGGGAAATCACGATTCGTTGAACCTCGGACGTCCCTTCATAGATTTCGGTGATTTTGGCATCCCGCAGATAGCGCTCGACGATATACTCCTTGATGTAGCCGTATCCGCCGTGAATCTGAATCGCTTCGAGCGCACATTCCACCGCAACACGGGAGGCGTAGAGTTTTGCCATGGCGGCATAATGGGCGAAGGGTTTATCCGAATCCTTGAGGGCCGCGGCCTTCATGGTCAACATCTGCGCGGCTTCGATCTTCGTCGCCATGTCGGCAATCTTGAACTGAATCGCCTGAAACTCGGCAAGATACTGCCCGAACGCTTTTCGCTGTTTCGAATAACGCACCGAGGCATCCCTCGAAGCCATCGCGATGCCGAGCGCCTGGGCCGCAATTCCGATGCGGCCGCCGTCAAGAGTTTTCATGGCAAATTTAAATCCGAAGCCCTCTTCGCCGACCCGGTTCTCGGCCGGAACAAGACATTCCTGGAAGGCAAGGGAAACCGTATCCGAGCTTCTGATCCCGAGCTTCTTCTCCTTCTTTGCGACCGAAAAACCTGGCGTGCCCTTCTCGACGATGAACGTGCTGACGCCGTTTGCCCCCTTCGAGCGGTCGGTCGCCGCCATCACAAGAACAATGTCCGCATTCGCGCCGTTTGTGATGAAGTTCTTCGTGCCGGTCAGCGCATACCCCCCCTTCGTCCGTACGGCGGAGGTGCGCTGATTCGATGCATCGCTCCCCGCCTCGGGTTCGGAGAGCGCAAACGCGCCCAGCTTTCTGCCGGTGGCAAGCTCGCGGAGATATTTTTCTTTCTGCTGCGCGGAACCCCAGCGGTCGAGCCCGTAGCAAACCAGCGAATTATTCACAGACATGATAACTCCGCACGATGCGTCGACCTTGGAAATCTCTTCGATGGCCAGGACGTAGCTCACCATGTCGAGCCCCGAGCCCCCGTACTCCGGAGGAACCATCATTCCCATGAAGCCGAGGGCGCCCAATTTCCTGACTGCTTCAACCGGAAACTCCTCCTTCTCGTCGCGCTCCGCCGCCGAGGGGGCGAGTTCCTCCTCCGCGAACTTGCGCGCCGTTTCACGGATCAAGAGCTGGGTCTCGTTGAAATCGAACGTCATCGGTTATCCGGTCTCCCTCATCCGGGATAGGCGTAGAATCCCCGACCCGATTTTCGTCCCAGGTGTCCCGCCGCCACCATCTTCTTCAAAAGCGGGCACGGGCGGTATTTCGGGTCGCCCAGCCCTTCGTGCAAAACGTTCATGATCGCGAGGCAGACATCGAGGCCGATGAAATCGGCGAGCGAGAGCGGTCCCATCGGATGGTTCATCCCGAGTTTCATGACCGTATCGATCGCCTCGGGCTCCGCGACCCCTTCCATGACGCAGTAGACCGCCTCGTTGATCATCGGCAGGAGCACCCGGTTGGAGACAAAGCCGGGGTAGTCGCGGACCTCCACCGGGACTTTTTCGAGTTTCTGCGCCAATGACTTCACGCCCTGGAATGTTTCGTCGGATGTTTGCAGGCCGCGGATGATCTCTACGAGTTTCATCACCGGCACGGGATTCATGAAGTGCATGCCGATGACCATCTCCGGCCTGGCGGTCGCACTGGCGAGCTCGGTGATGGAAATAGAGGAGGTATTGGATGCCATGATCGCCCGGGGAGGCGATGAGCCGTCGATCGTCTTGAAGATCTGTTTCTTGATTGAACGGTCTTCGGTCGCCGCCTCGATGACAAGGTCTGCGGATTGAACCGCTTTGTCGAGGGCGGTGGTCGAGCTGAGGCGCGAAAGGGTTTGCTTCTTCTGATCCTCGGATAGAATCCCTTTCTTGATCTGGCGGTCGAGACTGGAACGGATCGCCTTCATGCCGCCCTCGAGGATATCGGGCGTAAGGTCGATCAGCGTGACAGGAAATCCGTACTGGGCGAAGACCTGGGCGATGCCGCTGCCCATGGTACCCGCGCCGACGACGGTGACATTCCTGATCTCCATGCCCGCGTTGTCAGCGCTCCACGATCATTCCGCTGGCTTCCCCCCCGCCGATGCAGATTGCCGCCATCCCCCTGCGCGAGTTTCGCCGCTTCAACGCGTGGATGAGCGTCACGAGAATCCTTGCCCCGCTGGCGCCGATCGGGTGGCCGAGAGCAACCGCTCCCCCGTGGACATTCACTTTTTCCATGTCGAGGCCGAGGATTTTATTAACGGCAAGGTTGACCACCGCAAACGCTTCGTTGATTTCGAACAGGTCGATGTCGTCGGTCTTCAAGTCCGCTTTCGCCAGGACCTTCGGAATGACGTCGGCGGGCGCTGTCGTGAACCACTCGGGCTTTTTGGCGCTGGAATCATACGCTACGATCCGGGCCATCGGCTCGACCTTCAATTGTGCGGCCTTCTCGGCCGACACGACAACAACAGCCGCCGCTCCATCGTTGATCTTGGAAGAATTCGCGGCCGTGACACTGCCCTCTTTCTCAAAGGCCGGCCTCAGGGAGCGGATCTTATCGAATTTCGCCTTCTTGGGTTCCTCGTCCTCCCGCACAACGATTGTCTCGGCGTTCCGTTGCGCGATCGAGACCGGAACGATTTCATCCCGGAAGAAGCAGTTTGCCTGAGCATCCAGGGCGCGCCGGTAGCTCAGGATCGCAAAATCATCCTGCGCCTCGCGGGGAACGTTGCATTCTCTCGCGCACAACTCGGCGGCGCTCCCCATGTGAAAGTCATTGTAGACGTCCCAGAGCCCGTCCTTGATCATCGAGTCGATCAACTGCGCGTTCCCCAGACGGTAGCCCATCCTTGCTTTCTCGAGCAGGTAGGGCGCATTCGACATGCTCTCCATCCCCCCTGCAACAACAATCTGCGCGTCTCCGAGCATGACTGCCTGCGCGGCGAGCATGATCGACTTCAACCCCGAACCGCACACTTTGTTAACGGTCATCGCCCCGACCGAAGGGGGAAGGCCGGCAAAAATCGCCGCCTGCCTCGCCGGAGCCTGGCCCACGCCCGCGGTGAGGACGCAGCCCATGATGACTTCGTCCACCTGTTCCTTTTTCAAGCCGGCACGCCTGACCGCTTCCTCAATGACGATGGCGCCGAGGCGCGGAGCGCTCAATGAGCTCAGCGATCCGGTGAATGAACCGATCGGCGTTCTACATGCGCCTGCGATGACGACGTCTTTGATCAACGAGCCCTTCATTTGTGCGCATCGGTAATAGAGATCATGGGATAGTACGACAAATCTCAAATAAATGCAAAAAAAATCCCGCCCCCGGCTTGGTCCCGCAG
The DNA here is from genome assembly GCA_005877655.1 of Ignavibacteria bacterium. Lineage (GTDB taxonomy): Bacteria > Bacteroidota > Ignavibacteria > UBA10030 > SZUA-254 > VBOC01. The sequence goes on along the minus strand of VBOC01000038.1, from coordinate 5,606 downwards.
AGCGGGACGGGCCGGGAACGGGAAAGAGACCACGTCACATTTGTCTGCTACTTCATCCTTGCGAACTCGATGCGGCGATTCTTGGCGCGGCCCTCCGCCGTCGCATTGTCCGCGATCGGCTTGGTGTATCCGAATCCCCTCGTTACAATTCTGGAGGGTTCGATGCCCTTCGTGACGAGATATTGTTTCACGGAATTCGCCCTGCCGACCGACAATTTCATATTATACTTTGCGCCACCCACATTATCGGTGTGACCGTAAATCGCAACCTCGGCAGTCGGGTACGCCTTCAGGCCCTTTGCCACCTGATCGAGTATCTGTTTCGATCCCGGCAGGAGCGTCGTCTTCGCCGTCTGGAAATTCACTCCCTCAAGGATGATCTTCTCGCCCACATCAACGATAACGACATCGTCCTTCGGATCGAGCGGGTTAAGGCCAAGCTGGATTTCCTTTCCGTCCGGCATTCCGCCATGATCCGTGTCCTTGTCCAACGGATTGGTGTGGTATTTCAGGATCTCCTCGCCGTCTGTGAGCCCGTCCCCGTCCGTATCGCGGTTCAGCGGATCGGTGTGGTATTTCAACACCTCGTCCCCATCGGTGAGGCCGTCCCCGTCGGTATCCCTTTTCAACGGATCGGTGTGATACTTCAGTACCTCCTCGCCGTCCGTCAGCCCGTCCCCATCGGTGTCTTTATTCAACGGATCCGTGCCGTACTTCAGGACTTCCTCCCCGTCGGTGAGGCCGTCGCCGTCGGTATCCTTTTTCAATGGATCGGTGTGATATTTCAGCACTTCCTCGCCGTCGGTGAGTCCGTCGCCATCGGTGTCTCTGTTCAATGGATCAGTGTGATAGACGTGGACCTCCTCCCCGTCGCGAAGTCCGTCGCCGTCGGTGTCAGGATTATGCGGATCGGTTCCCAGCTTTTTTTCCTCATCGTTGAGAAGGCCGTCGCCGTCCCAATCATTATTGGGCGATTCCAGGAAACCGAAGAGGGTGAGCGTCACGCTCCAGAAGGCGTCATTGTTTCCAGACTTGACATCGTCCAGATTGTCGGTGAGCGTGAAATTATAGGCTCCGCGGATGCCGACGGCCGTCTTGTCGGAAACCAGGTACTCGGCTCCCGCGCCAAGCGGCACGAATGGAGCCATCTTCCGGTACTCGTCCCGCGAGTTTCGCGGCAGGGGCATTTCGGATTTGTCGACGGGATTAAAGTACATCAGCCCGATTCCTCCGAAGGCATACGGCTGGAGCTTCCCCTCCCTGAGGGGCTGAAGCAGCAGCCGGGCATCGACGGGATAGATCGTCGACGAAAAGAAGTTGCCGTCCTCTTCCGCCTCGAGCACGCCGAGGCCGAGCCCGGCTTCCATGCCGATGTGTTGTTCCGGGTAGAATCGAAGAAAGGCGCGGGCGAAGGGAAACCGCTGATGGTCGTTGACGTCGGTGATCGGGACAGCGCCTCCAAAATCCATTCCCACTCCGATCGCGCTTTTCAAACCCTGCGAGCGCATCCCGTGCAACGGGATACCGAACGAAAGCATAATCCAGAGGAGGACCCGGCGCTCTACCATAGCAAATCGTTGATTTTCAGCACGATAAGGGAGAGAAATCTAACAGTTCGCGCCCTCAAAGTCAAACCGCGGGCAGGCCGCGGAATGAAATTGGTCCAGACCCGGGGCACGGAACTACGGGTGAATCAGCTATTCATGGAGCGGAGGAACTCTTTGTTGGTCTTCGTTCCCCTCATTTTTTCTGTGATGAACTCCATCGCCTCGACAGTTGAGAAGTCGCTCAGGAATTTCCTCAGTATCCAGACCCGGTTCAAGTCGTCCGCCTCAAACAGGAGTTCTTCCTTGCGCGTACCGGATCTGTTCACGTCAATGGCCGGGAAGATCCGCTTGTCGCTCAGCTTGCGGTCCGGTCTCAATGAGTGCCGTGGCGATGATGGTCAGGCTTCCCCCCTCCTCGACATTGCGGGCGGCTCCGAAGAATCTCTTCGGCCGATGGAGCGCGTTGGCGTCCACACCGCCGGAGAGAATCTTTCCGCTGTGCGGCACGACCGTGTTGTGTGCTCGGGCAAGTCGCGTAATGCTGTCGAGAAGGATCACAACGTCCTTCCGCGCCTCGACGAGGCGCTTTGCCTTCTCCTGAACCATATCCGCGACCTGAACGTGACGCTCGGGCGGCTCGTCAAAGGTGGAGCTGACGACTTCGGCGTTCACGGAGCGTTCCATATCGGTGACTTCCTCCGGACGCTCGTCAATGAGAAGCACGATGAGAAAAATCTCGGGGTGGTTGCGCAGAATACTGTTGGCAATTTTTTGCAGGAGAATGGTTTTTCCCGCCTTGGGAGGCGAGACGATCATACCGCGCTGTCCCTTGCCGAGCGGATCCAGGAGGTCCATGATGCGCATCGAATACTCCCCCGGAGATGTTTCAAGCATAATCCGGATGTTCGGGTAGAGAGGAGTCAGATTGTCGAACAGAACCCGCTCTCGTATCGCCTCCGGCTTCTCGTCGTTCACCGCCTCGACCCTGAAAAGCGCGAAAAACCGCTCCCCTTCCTTGGGCGGGCGGACCTGGCCGCTGACGGTATCCCCGGTCCTCAGGCTGAATTTCTTGATCTGTGAAGGAGAAACATAGATGTCGTCGGGAGAAGGAAGGTAGTTGTAATCCACTGACCGGAGGAATCCGTAGCCGTCTGGCAGGACCTCCAGAACCCCCTTGCTGAATGTGAGACTGTCCTTCTCGGTTTGCGCCTCAAGCAGCTTGAAGATCATGTCCTGCTTTCGCAGGTCGGTATCTCCCGTGATATCCAAGTCTTTGGCAATTTTGCTCAGCTCTGAAATCTTCTTGGATTTCAGTTCACCAATGTCCATTAGCATGGCGGCGGCGTGTCCTTATGAGTGAGTAACTATGTAGGGGGGGTACCCCGGTGAAAACTTAATCTGTGTAAATCTACGATTAAGTTGCTAGGAAATTGAGGCTGAAAAGAATTCGATGAGCTGCGTGGTGGAGACTTTGCTTCCTCTTTGAGTCCCGAATTAAATATAGGGGCTTTCCGGTTGAAAGTCAAGTTTCAACCCCCCCATTAAGGAAAATTAATAGCTCTCCCACCACATAATGCGAGCCGGTGACCAGAATCCACTCTCCCGCTCCGGCCGCCTTGAGCGCCATCGCCGCGCCGCGAGCGACACTACCTCCGTCAATAGCGCTCGTGCCAGCCGCCTGAAAATTTTCGACGATCGTACTTGTCTCCAGCGCCCTCTCGGTGCGGGCGCGCACGGCGACGACGAGCCGGGAAATCTCCGACAGCTGGCGGATCATGCGGCGATAGTCCTTATCCCTCATAACGCCGAACACCGTGAGGAAGTTTCCCCGCACCAGCCGGCGCAGTGAGTCGATCAGTGTCGCGATGGAATCGGGATTGTGAGCCACATCTGCAATCACCGGTGGTTCATCATGCACGAGCTCGAGCCGGCCGCGTAGCCCGGCATAACGGCGGATTGAACGCATCCCGGAGCGAACAGCCGGTCGAGATATCCGGCGAAAGGCCCCTTTTTGGTCTAATTGCCGGATCGCGAGCAGAGCGAGCTGCCCGTTGCGCGCCTGGTGATCTCCGGCAAGCGAAATTGTCAATCTGTCGTAATCGCTCCCCTTTGAACGAAGATTCACCTCGAGCCGATCAATGGACCGATTCACAATCTCAACGGAGGAGGCGCGGTCGACGCGAATCAGGTTGGCGCCCCGTTTCTTCGCAATCGACCGGAGTCTTTTGATTGCTGCCGGTTGCCTCGCGCCCGTGACGCAGGGTCTGCCCGGTTTGATGATGCCCCCTTTCTCGAAAGCAATACGGGAGATCGTGCTTCCGAGGTATTCCGTATGCTCGAGTCCGATGTTCGTGATCACGCTTACAAGCGGTGTGATGACGTTTGTCGCGTCCCATCTTCCCCCGAGCCCGGTTTCGATGACCGCGACGTCGACCTCGTTGTCTGCGAAATACTTAAACGCCATCGCGGTCGTAGCTTCAAAGAATGTTGCCTTGATTTTCTCGATCCGGCTCCTCATCGAGCGGGCGTAACGGACAATTTCTTTCCGGGCTATCGGCTTGCCGTCGATCCGAATCCGCTCGCTGAACTCGATCAGATGCGGAGAGGTGTAAAGCCCGGTCCGGTAACCGGCCGCCGTAAGGATCGACGCGATCATCGAGGCGGTCGAACCTTTGCCGTTCGTGCCGGCGATATGGACCGCAGGAAACCGGCGCTCCGGGTTCCCCAGGAATTCAAGAATCTCCCGGATGTTCTCCAGTCCGGCCTTTATTCCGAAAAACTGTAGATCAAACAGGAACCGCAGAGTCCGGTCGGCGGCCGTCACGGTTGAACGTTCTATCGGGATTACAGCCAGCTCTGAACGACGGAGAGCTCCCTCGATGCCTTGAGCCCTCCGGTGAGATCGGTTACATTCTTAATCCCGCGCTCGGAGCAATACCGATCGAGATCCGCCACAATCTTCGTTCCGGCGGCGGGATCGATGAAGTTTGCGGTACCGACCTGAACGGCCGTCGCCCCCACCAGGAGAAATTCGACGGCATCCTCCGCACTCATGATCCCTCCGATTCCGATCACCGGTATGCTTACCGCCCCGGCGGCCTCGAAGACCTTCGCCAGGGCGACGGGTTTAATCGCCGGGCCGGAAAGGCCGCCGGTGACAGTCGAAAGCTTCGGTTCCCGTTTGTCAGCGTCGACCGCCATGCCGATTAACGTATTGATGACGGAGAGTGCATCCGCGCCGGCGTCGGCGGCCACCCGGGCAAATTCCGAGATATGCGCGACGTTCGGAGTCAGCTTGATGATGATCGTCTTCGCTGTGAGCGAACGCAAACGCCGGGTTATCTCCGCCGTCATCTCGCAGCTCGTCCCGAAGCTCAACCCGCCCTCCTTCACATTCGGGCACGAGACGTTGATCTCGTAGCCGTGGACTCCCTCCGCCTCTTCCAGAGCCGAGAGCACGGCGCAGTACTCATCGATCGAGCTGGCGGCGATATTCGCGATGACGGCGGTCTGAAGCCTCCGCAACACCGGGAGCTTCTCCCCGATAAACCTCTTCACGCCGATGTTCGCAAGCCCGATCGAGAGGCCGGCATCGACGAGATCCGCTCAATCGTCGCCATAGCTGAACGTCCCCGAAGCTGCGAGGACCGGATTCTTGAGAACCAACTTCCCCACCTTGACCGCCATGTTTACCATGCTACGTGATCCGCACCCTTCTCGAATCAAAGACCGCTCCATCCCGGCAGATGAGCGCGTATTGCCCCTCGTGATCGGCAAGCTCGACCGGGCAACCCTGGCAGATACCCACTCCGCACCCCATCGGACTTTCCAACGAAACTTCGCACGGTATTTGATGTTCGGCGGCGAACAGAGAGAGGTTCCTGAGCATCGCGTTCGGGCCGCAGGCGAATATTTTCGGCTTCTCGTAACGACCCGCCCGGAGGCGAGACCGGAGCAGGTCGACTACCGTCCCTTTGAACCCGGCGCTCCCGTCGTCGGTGGAAACCGAGACGTTTTCGAGATGCGAATCGACAAGCAGGCTCCGCGTCCGGGCGCCAA
>VBOC01000204.1 GCA_005877655.1 Ignavibacteria bacterium | reverse complement strand
AGATGAAGATCGACACGAAAACGACTCATTCGGCGGAAGAGATCACCAGGGAAGCCTGCAAGAAGCTCCTGGCGAATCCCGTCATGGAGGACTTTGCCTTCTCCGTTGAAAAGGTCTGAACGGCCGCGGGTTCCGGAAAAGCGTCATTCGGCGGCCGGTCGTGCTGGAAAAGCATAATTCGTCGATTGAGGATGTGAGGATGCGGAGAATATGGCAGGTATGAAGTTTGGAGTCGTTGTCTTCCCCGGTTCGAACTGCGACCATGACGCCTACGATGTGTTGAAACGCTGTTTCGGCCAGGAGACGCGCTTCCTCTGGCACAAAGATTCGTCGCTCGGAGGTGTCGACGCCGTCATCCTGCCCGGCGGATTCTCCTACGGCGATTATCTGCGGTGCGGTGCCATCGCCCGGTTTTCCCCGATCATGAAGGAAGTCGCGGCGTTTGCCGGCCGGGGCGGCGTTGTCATGGGCATTTGCAACGGATTTCAAATCTTGTGTGAGGCCGGACTTCTCCCGGGCGCATTTTTGCGAAACGAACGGCTGAACTTCGTCTGCGACTTTGTCAACCTCCGGGTCGAAAATGCCTCGAGCCGGTTCACGGGCGCCTGTCAAAAGGGCGAGGTCCTTCGAATCCCGATCGCCCACGGGGAGGGAAATTATTATGCCGACGATCGGACGCTGGAAGAACTTGAGGAGAACGGGCAGATTCTCTTTCGATACTGCGAGGCGGACGGTTCGATCACCGCTTCTTCGAATCCGAACGGCTCCCTCTCCAATATCGCCGGGATCCTGAACCGGGCGGGAAATGTTATGGGCATGATGCCGCACCCCGAGCGGGCATCCGATCCGATGCTCCGAAACACGGACGGGCGGAAAATCTTCCGCTCGCTCATCGATAGTTTTGTCATGAAGGAACAGATCACCGATCTATCTATATCGTAGAGGAGTTTTCTATGTTTGGAAATCTGGGCACGCCTGAAATACTGGTTATCGGTCTCGTGATCCTGGTACTGTTTGGCGCGAAGAGGATTCCCGAGTTCATGCAGGGTCTTGGGAAGGGTGTACGCGAATTCCGCAAAGCGGCCAAGGATATCCAGGAAGAGATCGAGAAGCCCGTTGAGCAGAAGAAAATCGACGACAAGCGCGCGTAAGGGGGCCTGCGAGCGCCCTTCACCTGCCAGCGGGACGGCGCCGAAGTCAGCGCGTTAGCGTCGGAGCCGCTACCCGTCCAATCGGGAGAGCAGGAGACTCGATTACTGGAAAATCTTCAGACACTTCGCAGCCAGCTCGCATCCGGCCGGATCACATGCGCCGGGATCGTGGAGCGGTACCTCGCCACCATTGAAAAAAAGAACCATCTCAACGCCTTCCTGAAGGTGTTTAATCAAGAATCGCTCGAGCGCGCCCGCTCGATCGACGCGCGGCTGGCAAAGGGGACGGCGGGACCTCTTGCCGGGATGGTGATAGCCGTGAAGGACGTGATTTGCATGAAACACAAAACTGTTACCTGCGGCTCGCGGATTCTCGAGCACTTCGAGTCGCCGTACGATGCCACAGTCATAGGTCGGCTGAACGACGCCGACGCCATCCTGATCGGAAAAACGAATCTGGATGAATTTGCGATGGGATCTTCCACCGAAAATTCGGCGTTTGGGGTCACGTTGAACCCTGTGGATGAATCCCGTGTCCCGGGCGGCTCGAGCGGCGGATCTGCGGTGGCCGTGGCCGCGGGGCTCGCAACGGCGGCGCTCGGAACCGACACAGGGGGATCGATCCGCCAGCCGGCTGCCCTGTGCGGGGTTGTGGGAATCAAACCGACCTACGGCCGCGTCTCGCGATATGGGCTCGTTGCGTTCGCGTCCTCCTTCGATCAAATCGGAGTTTTCAGCAGTACGGTTTCAGACGCCGCGCTCGTCCTTCGTGTCATCTCGGGTCATGATCCGTGCGATTCCACTTCCGCCACGCTTCCGGTACCCGATTACGCAGCGTCGCTCACCGGCAGCGTCCGGGGACTCAGGCTCGGACTTCCAAAAGAGTACTTCACCCCGGCGCTCGATCAGGAAATTAAGAATGCGATCATGGGCAAACTCGACTTTCTCAAAAAGTCCGGGGCCACGCTGAAGGAAGTGTCGCTGCCTCATACCGATTACACGATCGCGGCGTATTACATCCTGACCACCGCCGAGGCATCGTCGAACCTTGCCCGGTACGACGGAGCCCGTTACGGGAGACGGGCCGCAGAGGTACACGATCTGATCGAGATGTATACGCGCTCGCGGAGCGAGGGTTTCGGAGACGAGGTGAAGAGACGGATCATGCTCGGCACATACGTGTTGTCGGCGGGATACTACGACGCGTATTATCGAAAGGGACAGAAAGTGCGCCGGTTAATAAAAGAGGATTTCAACCGCGCGTTTCAGGAGGTCGATTGTCTGATCACGCCGACTTCCCCCACGACCGCATTCAAGATAGGTCAAAAAGCCGACGATCCCCTGACGATGTACCTCTCCGATATCTACACCGTCTCCGCAAACCTTGCCGGCTTGCCCGGCATCAGCATCCCATGCGGTACCGATCGTCAGGGCCTGCCGATCGGGCTTCAGATTCTCGGGCGAGGGTTCGACGAGCAAACGATCCTCCGGGTGGCAGATGTCGTCGAAAAGCAGCCTCAAAAATGAGCATACTGGTCGATAAGAAAACGCGTGTCGTAGTCCAGGGTATCACCGGCGGCGAGGGGACATTCCACACCCAGCAGATGATCGAGTACGGCACAACCGTCGTCGGGGGCGTGACTCCGGGAAAAGGAGGGCTTCGATACGATGGGAATGAAGAGCACCGGTTCCGAAAACCGGTCACTGTGTTCAATACGGTCGCGGAGGCGGTCGACAAAGAAGGCGCGAACGCGTCGGTGATTTTCGTCCCCGCCCTTTTCGCCGCCGATGCCATCCTGGAAGCCGCGGCGGCGGGTATCAAGCTCATCGTGACAATTACCGAGGGCATACCCACGCAGGACATGTTGAAAGTCTACGGCTACCTTATCACGCCGGGAGAGTGCAAGATCGGCATCATGCCCGGCTTCATCCACCGCCGGGGTCGCGTGGGCTTGATCTCGCGGAGCGGAACACTGACCTATGAGGCCGTCTGGCAGGTTTCAGAACTCGGGATGGGGCAATCGACCTGTATCGGAATCGGCGGCGATCCGGTCATCGGGACCCGGTTCGTGGACGCCTTAAGACTTTTTGCCGACGACGATGGAACGGACGCGGTCATTCTCATCGGGGAGATCGGAGGCAGTTCGGAGGAAGAGGCTGCAGAGTTCGTACGACGCAGTTTCGGAAAGCCGGTCATAGGCTTCATCGCGGGGCGGACCGCGCCTCCGGGAAGGCGCATGGGGCACGCCGGGGCGATTATCGCCGGCGGAAAAGGGACCGCCGCAGAAAAAATGCAGGCGATGCGCGATGCCGGAATTCACGTCGTTGAGAATCCCGCGATGATCGGTGAAATGACGAAAAAGGTTCTGGCCAAGAAGCCCGCGAAGCGCGTATTTGTCATGTCGCGCGCGAAACGGACCGGAAAGGCGAAGAAGAAGGCATCATGAAACATTCCGCCGCTTTCCTTAAAATAGTGGACGATGCAAAAAGCCGCATCAGACAGACGACCCCCGAAGAGGTCAAGGCACGGCTCGACCGGGGGGAAAAACTCGTGCTTGCCGATGTGCGTGAGGATCGCGAATGGGAAGCCGGGCATATCAGGGGCTCGGCCCATATCGGCAAGGGGGTCATCGAGCGGGACATCGAATCCAAAGTGCCCGATAAGAACACGGAGATTATATTGTATTGCGGCGGAGGGTTCCGGTCCGCCCTCGCCGCCGACAATCTTCAAAAAATGGGTTACCGAAACGTCATCTCGATGGACGGCGGCTGGAGACGCTGGAATGAGCTCGGATATCCGACTGAGGAATAGAATATGGCTCTCGAAAGAACGCTCGCGATTTTAAAGCCGGACTGCGTCAGGAAGAGGCTCACGGGGGAGGTGATCGCCCGTATCGAGAAGGCAGGGTTCAAAATCCTCGGGATGAAAAAATTGCGCCTGAACCGGGAGACTGCGGGCGGCTTTTATGCCGTGCACAGAGATAAGCCCTTCTATGCGGGGCTGGTCGAGTTCATGAGCTCCGGCCCGTGCGTTCCGATCGCACTTGAGAAGGAAAACGCGGTTGCAGATTTCCGATCGCTCATCGGCGCGACCGACCCGAAGGACGCCGCTCCTGGAACAATCCGCAAACTTTATGCCGACAGCAAGGGGGAGAACATCCTTCACGGCTCGGATTCCGCCGAGAACGGAAATCAGGAGATCGCCTTTTTCTTTTCCAACAGGGAGTTGATCGAAGCGGCCTAAGCAATCCTATCGGAATTCCCCGGCTCCGGGGCCTTTCGCCCGCCAGGGATGTTATGTGAGCGCCTCCTTCCTGAGATCAAGATTGGTCAAAGAGCTTGCCGAACTGCGACCTCTCCGCTTCCCGGTGCCCATCAGTACGCTTTCATCTCATCTTCGCATTGCAATCCTGCCGCTCCTGACCCCATACAGGAATACCGCGCTTGCGCTGGCGACATTAAGCGAATCAACACCATCCGCCATCGGAATCAAGATCCGTTTCTGACATTGCTCCAGGATTCGAGGCGAAACGCCCGCGCCCTCATTCCCGAAAACCAAACAGAGATTTTGCGTTACGTCGAGTTCCTGAATCGTCATACTGCCCTGCGGAGTGGCTGCAACCACGCAGGTCTGGCGGCGCATCGACAATTCCCGCAGAGATGAAAGACCGCGCCCATCGAATTCCGCACTGCGCGGCGCAGATAGGGACTGCTTGACGTCTCTCCGCTGATGACGGCATCCACTCCGAACGCGGCACAATTCCTGGCCACCACCCCGACATTTTCGGCGCTCACGAGACCGTCGAGAGCGACCAGAAGGTATGGGCGGGAGGTGTTGTGAAGCGTCTCCTCGAGCGAACGGTCCGCGGGCATTTTTGCGACTGCCATGATCCCCTGGTGAAGATTGAATCCGACGATCGATTCGAGGAGTTTCTTCCCGGCGACAAAGATCGAGGCGTCGGCAATGTTCGGCGGCATGGGGCGCGACGGCAGAGGGCTCCCCGCCAACAATTTCTCGTACCATTCCTCCGTCAGGAGCAATGAAATGACGGGAAGATTCGAATCGAGCAAACGCCGGACAACCTTTT
>VBOC01000206.1 GCA_005877655.1 Ignavibacteria bacterium | reverse complement strand
GAGATATTGCTGACACCGAGGCTGGTGTGGACAGCCGGGAATTCCTTCTTGATGGCCCGCAGGGCCTCAAGGGTCTCGATTCCCGCCTTCCGGAACTCTTCATCACCGGAGCCGAGGGTGAATGTCAGGGTATCGAAAATGAGGTCATGCTCGGGAATCCCGAAACGCTGCGTCGCGAGGCGATGTATCCGGCGGGCAACCTCCAGCTTCCGGCCGGCACTTTTGGCCATGCCCTTCTCATCGATGGTGAGTGCGACCACCGCTGCACCGTATTTCTTGCAGAGGGGCAGGACCTTCTCCATCCGCTCCTCGCCGTCCTCCATGTTGATCGAATTGACGATCGCTTTACCGGCGATGCGCTGGAGCGCTTCTTCAATAACCGGAGCCTCCGTCGAATCGATCATGAGCGGTGCGGTCATCTGCGTGTTGAACCTCGTGATCAATTCGCGCATATCCCTCGCTTCATCGCGGCCGACGTACGCCGCACAGACGTCCAGGATGTGAGCGCCTTCACGGATCTGCGCCTTCCCCATGCCGACCATGCCATCCCAGTCCTCCCGGGCAAGGAGTTCCCGAAACTGTTTGCTCCCGTTGGCGTTGGTGCGCTCGCCGATGAGTACCGGGGGCGGATCTATGTGAAGAGGCGCGCTCTGGTACAAGCTCGAGCAGCTGGGAGCCATCGTTGGGCTTCGTTTCATCGGCGAAAGCGAGCCGACACTATCCACGAGTTTCTTGAGGTGCGCGGCCGTCGTCCCGCAACACCCTCCCACGACGTTCACGCCGAGGTCTTTGACGAAGTGCGACAGATAGTAGACGAATTCATCCGGCGTCAGTTTATAATGGGCGTGGCCGCCGACATTCTCGGGTATACCCGCGTTCGGCATGATGAAGACAGGCTTCGGGCTGTTTGCGCAGAGGTAGCGGACATTTTCCGACATTTCTTTGGGACCGGTCGCGCAATTCATACCGATCAGGTCGATATCATAGGGTTCGAGCGATGTGAGGGCAGCGGAAATCTCCGTGCCCAGAAGCATCGTCCCCATCGTCTCGATCGTGATGGAAGCGATCACCGGCACCCGCGTCCGCGCCTCCGCAAAATACTTTGTGATGCCGGCTAGCGCCGCCTTTATCTGAAGCACGTCCTGGCACGTTTCCACCGAGAGGATGTCCGCGCCCCCCTCCACGAGTCCTTTCGCCTGAATATAGTACGCCCCCTCCATCTCTTTGAAAGAGATATGGCCGAGCGATGGAAGCTTCGTCGTCGGGCCCATGGAACCCGCGACAAAGCGCGGCCGGGCGGGAGTGGAAAAATCGAGCGCGATCTTTTTCGCCAGCCTCGCAGCTTCGAGATTGAGGCGATGAGCCTGGTCGGCAAGCCCGTACTCGGCGAGCACGATCGGCGTTGATCCGAAGCTGTCCGTCTCCTATAACCAGATACTCGTTGCACCCCTGATAACGCTCCCCTCCGAAGTCGTCGGCGCCGAGGCCCTGGTCCTGGATGCCCGTGCCCATCGCTCCGTCGAGAACGATGATCTTTTCCTTGAGTATGTCGGGAAAACTTTTCGCCATGATCTTAGCCAACCCTGCCGGAGGAAAAAAAGAACGGCGCGTTGAGTCCCGCCCTGACGCTGCAAGGACGGGATACAACCGCCGTTCGAAACGATCCGACTTTTAAGCCATTAATTGTGAGAGATCATCTCCTGATAGGCGCATGAAACGAACGAGATCGAATAGAGGGCGAAGCCGTTCGATCGGGTGCTGACCTTCAATCTGTGCTCGCCATATTCCTTGTTCCTGACCAGCTTATACATCCGCCCCTCCTCGACCACAAGAAAACTTCTCCCCTGCTCGTCGATCCGGATGTCCTCTCCCCTGTTCGTCTCATCGAGATAGTCATCATCCTGCCGGACGAAGACCTGAAAACTCTTCTCGCCTTCAGGCGTGAGGACCGCATTCACCTCTTTTGCCTGGTACACGATGGTCACGTGCCCTTCGCGGCCTTCCGACTCGTTCAGTTTGAGATAATTCCTGCTGTTCAGCCAGTCGCCGTGGAGATAGAGCCTGCCGTCCAGATAAAAGCCGGGGTCTTCGTAATGGATCGTCGACTCGGGAGAGTAGCCCTCGACATTGCCGATCGTGCCCCGCTGCCAACCCGCCAGAACCTGGGGTGTCGCACGATAACAGACCGCGCCGGCCCGATCCGACTCCCGGATCGGGTCCATCACCAGGGGGAAGTCGTCATGATAACCCGCCTCCGTGACCAGCGATTGGATTGCGTGCTCGAAGTTCTCGTAGGAACCTTCTCCCTGCTGGATATAGCGGATGAACCCATGCTTATCGATCAGATATCGCGTGGGCCAGACTTCCGCGTGAAACGCGCCCCAGACCAGAAAATCATTATCCATCACGACCGGGTAAAAGATGCTCAACTTTTCGAGTGCGCCCCGGACGTTGATCGGGTCGGTTGCGAAGGGGAAGCGCGGGGTATGAACGCCGAGGACAACAAGACCTTTGTCGGAATACCGGCGATGCCACTCCTGGACGTACGGCAGCGTTCGGAGGCAGCTCTGGCAGGCATAGTCCCAGAAATCGACGAGGATGGGGTATCCTCGCAGCGCGCCAAGCGCTATGGGATCGGAGTTAAACCAAAACGCGCCATAGATCTCAGGCACGCGATATTGCTGCTGCAAGGTTTCCATGCTGCCCTTCGGCAAGTCGAGGACAATCCTGTAACAAATATAGAAAAATTGGCAGGGAGAATCAAGTGACGCCGGTCATACCCGTTCCCTGTTTCCTGGCCCCTTTCGCTCCTTCCACAACTACAACGAACTCCCCCTTCAGGCTTCTCTTTTCACAGATCCTGTACACATCGGCGCTTGATCCTCTCAATACTTGCTCATCGGGCATCGTCAAATTGAACGCGACGCAGAGCCGGCGCTCCGGCCCGAACACCTGGCACAGGTCCTTCATGAGGGGCACGAGCCGGTACGGAGTGTCCATGAAAACCATGGTTCGTTGTTCGCCCCGCAACTGACGCAGCTCCGACACTCGCCGGTTGCTCTTGGGCGACAGAAAGCCGTAGAACAAAAACTGGTCGATCGGAAATCCGCATATCGTCAGTGCCGGCAGTAGTGAGGAGGCGCCGGGGATGGGCACGATACGGATCTTGTTTTCGATTGCCTTGCGGACAAGCAGCTGTCCCGGATCGGAGAAAACCGGCGTCCCGGCATCCGAGATCAGAGCCACATTCTTCCCGGACTTCAGGTGTTCGATGATATGAAATGCCGCTGCCGACTCGTTGTGCTCGTTCAGACTCTCGATCAGTTTCTCCGGGATTCCGTAATGAGAGAGCAATTGCTGTCCCTCTTTGCGCTCCTCGTAGATGACGACGTCGGCAGCCTTTAATACGTTCAGCCCGCGGTAGGTCATATCATCGTAGTTGCCGATCGGCGTTGCGACGAGATACAGGGTGCCCGCTTCGGGGGTCATTTCCCGGTGTGCCCGAAGCCGCCCGAGCCGCGCTCGGTTGGCTCAACAGCCGGACTTTCCTCCCAAAGGGCTCGGGCAACCGGCACAACGACAAGCTGGGCGATGCGGTCTCCGCGGTGGAGAAGGAAATCGCGCTTTCCAAAATTCGTAAGAATGACCTTGACCTCCCCGCGGTAATCGGAATCGATCGTCCCGGGCGAGTTGAGGATTCCGATCCCGTGCTTGATGGCCAGTCCGCTGCGGGGGCGCACCTGGGCCTCATAGCCGGGAGGAATTTCGATCGAGAATCCTGTCGGGATCAATGCAGATTCCCCCGGTTTTAAAACTTCCAGAGCGGCGACGCAGGCATGAAGATCCATCCCGGAAGAACCCGATGTTCTGTACGCGGGAAGAGGTATATCGTTCACGCCCGGATTGACGCGCGATATGCGGATTTTGACTTGCCGGGAAGTTTGGGCCAAAGGCGTTTTCAAAATGTATGCTCAAATATAAGTAAATTCAAAATCAAAGCAAGCTCCTGCGCGACGGCTGTTGTAGCTCCAACGCGACGGCCGGCATCCACTTGACTGGGTGGACATTTTTCCTTATGTTTGAACCTGCCGGAATGAGTACGGCGGGAGCAAGAACTTTAGACATTCATGGACGTCGTATGAATGAAGGATTTTTTTCAAGCATCAGACGAGAGCTGAAGCGCCGCCGGTACGACCGGCCGACGATTGATGCGTTTTTGCGTTCGCTAAGGTCCTTCGTGGTTTACTTCCAGCCCTGCCACCCCCGGGAGTTGAGCGGGACCGACATCCGCAGTTATCTCTCATACCTGGCGCGCTCGCGGACGGGCCAGGTCCGGACGATCACCGAGGCAGTGGCTGCGCTCCGCTTCCTCTATGGCGAAGTGTATGGCGAACCTATGCGGATTCGAAGCCGTTTTGGAAGGCGAACCCCGATCTTCGAGCGGGACAAACTCACGAGTGTGATCACGTCGATTGAAAATCCAAAGCATAGGGCTCTGCTGGCGCTCGTCTATTCCGCGGGAGTTGGCCCCGATGAAGCGGTAAAGCTCAAGCCGAAGGACATCGACGCGGACACACATCTTATTCACCTTCCTGGCGCCGGCAGACGGAAAAATCGAACCGCCGCGCTACCTCATGGCGCCCTTGAGGAATTGCAGTTTTATTTAAAGCAGTTTAAACCTACCCGCTGGCTCTTTGAGGGACAGCATGGGGGGAGTCATCTGTCTCCCCGTGCGGCACAGCGAATCCTTCGGCAAGCCGTCTCCAAGGCCGGAATTCCTGTGCCGCCGCCAATCCAACCGCGCCGGAGTACCCGGTAACACACCTCTCGGCTTCCGATTAGCTGGACAATGGATGAAGGAACACGCCTAAGTCTATAGCATGGCATTACTTATCGATTTGTGCTCACGTGTACAGATAGACTGCAACGTAAATCCCCTATCCGATCCAAGGTATCATGTCCATAATTAGGAGAGAACGATGAAGCGAGTCACAGGACTAGGCGGCGTATTCTTCAAGTGTAAAAATCCGGAGCATCTGAGGCGATGGTACCGGGAGCATCTTGGGATCAAATCAGACCAGCATGGCGCCACCTTTCAATGGCTGGATCCCGGTCGCCCGGGAACGAAGGGCCATACAATTTGGGCCCCCTTTCCCTCGAAGACCAGGTACTTTTCACCCGGAAGGGGGTCATTCATGCTGAACTATCGGGTCAAAAACCTCAAGGCATTACTTGCTGCACTGCGGAAGGAACGAGTGAGAATCGTCGGAAAAATCGAGGAATACGAATACGGAAAGTTCGTATGGATTATGGATCCAGAGGGCAATAAAGTGGAACTATGGGAGCCCCCCCGTCAACGCCCACCGTCAAAACGGAGGAAGCAGGCGTAGAAGAAGGGATAAGGGCCGGTCAGATTCTACACTGCGACGCCCGAATGCTCGCGCATCATTTCGACAAATTGACCGAAGAGGTAATCGCTGTCGTGCGGTCCCGGTGATGCCTCGGGATG
This sequence comes from Ignavibacteria bacterium, assembly GCA_005877655.1. Lineage (GTDB taxonomy): Bacteria > Bacteroidota > Ignavibacteria > UBA10030 > SZUA-254 > VBOC01. Next base: position 337 of record VBOC01000206.1, on the reverse strand, counting down.
GTATTGCACGCAGAAAATCGGAAGCTCCTTGTGGCGGAACCCCTCATTAGTTCCGTCATTCAGGTTGACGTGGGTGATTTCCACCGACGCCGGATTGAGGGACTCCGGATCCACCGCGAAGCCATGGTTCTGAGAAGTGATCTCGATATTGCCGGTCAGCAAATTCTTGACCGGATGGTTTGCCCCCCGATGGCCGAACTTCAGCTTGAAGGTCCTTCCGCCGAGCGCCAGAGCGAGAAGCTGGTGGCCCAGACAAATGCCGAAGACAGGCTTCTTATCGACCAGCAACCTGAGACTCTTGATCGCGTAATGAACGGCGGCCGGATCTCCCGGTCCG
>VBOC01000039.1:6704-7646 GCA_005877655.1 Ignavibacteria bacterium | reverse complement strand
CTCGTCCGATTGCAGCGCGCCGGGGGCCTCTCGCCGTTTACCTATAGACTTCGTGTGCGAAGCCTGACCTTCGGATCACCGAGCCCCGCTCGCGACGCGCGGGATGTCGTGGTTGTGCGATCGACCAACCAGGGTGCAAACTGGTCGGCCAAACAGCTGGTGAACGATGACCCGGCTGGGCTTGAAAACCGTCGTCCGTTCATCTGTGTCGATGGGCATGGTTACGCAAGTATATTTTGGCACGACTCTCGCACGCCGGGTCTCGGCACGCACGCCGCGCTTACCTCGATCTTCGGTTCGACTTCAACCGACGGAGGAGTCACGTGGGGCGCCAATTATATGGTGACCGATGAGTTGTCGTTCTTTTCCTTCAATACGATCGCGGTCCCGAATTTGGGCGACTATAACCAGGCGGCGGCGAGTTGCCGTGGGGTTATTCACGCCGCATGGTCTGACCAGCGGATCTCGACAGGTGACGTGCGGACTCCGGGCACAAACACCTTTACCGCCGGTCTCGGTCCTGAGACCTACACCGCGTCTCTCAGTTTCCCCTTCCCGCTTAATTGCCCTGCAAATATTGTCAGGAGTAATGATTCTGGTCAGTGCGGTGCAATTGTCACCTATACCCCTCCGACAAGTCCAGGATGTGTAACGGTGACATGCTCCCCTCCTTCCGGCTCATTCTATCCGGTTGGAACGACGACGGTGAATTGTACCGCGAGCACCGGTGAGAGCTGCTCTTTCACGGTGACGGTGAAGGATACCACCAAACCCTCGATCACCGGCGTATCGGCGAACCCAGCAGTCCTCTGGCCGCCGAATCACACGATGAGGAATGTCACGGTGAGTTACACGGCCACGGACAACTGCGGTGCGCCGGCCTGCACGCTCAGTGTCACCAGCAATGAGCCGGTCAACGGCACCGGCGACGGCGACACATCA
>VBOC01000039.1:4577-6639 GCA_005877655.1 Ignavibacteria bacterium | reverse complement strand
TGTACCGATTCATCGGGGAATACCACGACGCAAACGACCACGGTCAGGGTCCCTCACAACATCAGCGGTCCGGTTAGCGGGGCAGCGTTCAAGGTCGGGACGCCGGTCAATTTCTCGGGAACGTTCTGGGATGTTCCGGGCAGGACGCACACCGCTTCATGGTCGTTCGACAACATCACGACAAACGGAACGGTCGTCGAACCCAACGGGACGAAGAACGGAACCGTCAGCGGAACGTACGCCTTCACCACTGCCGGTGTCTACAGAGTGACAATGAACGTCACCGACAACGCCGGAGTGACAAGTTGGGTCAACACGCAGGCGGACCTGGAAGCGATCGTGGTGATTTACGATCCGACTGCAGGGTACGCAGTCGGGGGCGGCTGGATCTCTTCGCCTCCGGGAGCGTACGCTGCGAGTCCATCGACCATCGGAAAGGTTAGCTTTGGATTCACGTCGAAGTACTTTAGGAACGCCATGAATCCCAAGGGTCAGACGCAATTTGAATTCAAAGGTGCAAATTTTGCGTTCAGCGCCTTGAATTTCAGCTACCTTGCAATTTCGGGGCGAAGGGCCCAGTTTAAGGGATTCGGAATAGGAAGCGACTCACTGGCCTACACATTCATCCTTACGGTCTCCGACGGGAACTTGAGCGGCGGTGATGGTATTGACCGGTTCAGGATGAAGATTGTCAACAAGAATACCAGGGCCATCGCGTATGACAATCAGATGGGTGCGAGCGACGCGGCCGATCCGATCACGCCTGTTGGGGCGGGGAGTTCCATTTTTATCCAATCTACGGCTTCGGCTGCTTCGAATGAATCGCAGGGTTTATCAGGCGATGCACTCCAGGCAGTACCGACCGAATTTGGCCTCCATCAGAACTATCCAAACCCGTTTAATCCGACGACGGAGATCCTCTTCGATCTGCCTGAAGCGAGCAGGTTAAGCATCGGGATCTATGATGTTCTGGGCAACGAGGTGAAGGTGCTCGTCGGTGGCGATGAGAGGGAAGCGGGACAGTATCGCATAGCTTGGTCAGGCGAAACTGCGTCAGGGAGGCACGCTGCTTCCGGCATCTACTTCGTGCGGATGACGGCCGCGTCGTCGACAGAGGGTCGACAACACGTGTTCATGAGGAAGATGCTCATGCTGAGGTAGACCTTATGTTTAAAAAGCCAGGCCTCAACCTTGGTTCGTATACTTGGGTGAGAAGGCGCTCCGGAATTTATTCGAGGACGCTTTCACTCGAAGCATGATTCTATCCGTGTCTGCAGGAAAGGAAGTGCCCCACCCGGTGGGGCACTTCCGCCTCAGCACAGGAGCCGAGCCGTCGATGCCACGCCGCTGTGCCGAATGCTTCGGGAGGAAAAAAACGCGCAGGTCTTAGACCTGTTGCGTCTGCTCGGTCTTCTGGACCTGGGTCCTGCGCCGCAGGATGATTGCGAGGCCGACGAGAATCAGGCCGAGAGGCCAGTACCGGTGCACCGCATCCCATACTTCAAACTGATCGAGGTACCCGAGTTCCGTGAGGACGAAGGCCGATCCCGTGCCGCACAGAAGGAGCGCCGGTATCAGAAGCTCCCACTCGCGGGCGTCGTCCAGGAAGAGCATCAGAAGAGCGATGCCAAAAATCAAAAGCGACGCGGGCAGAAACATCCGCAATCGGATGTCGATATAATCCGAAAAGCGAAGAAGGAAAAACAGCCCGTACATGAAGAGGAGGGTTCCTGAGAAGATGCGGCCGCGCTTACTCAGCGAAAAACCCTCCGCGACTCTTACGAGGCCGAACAGCATCACGAGAGGCCACAGCACCTGGTGGAATCCGAAACTGATCGCACCGAGGCGCTGGAGGAGGAGCAGAATCCCAAGCGCAATCAGCACGAGCGCGAACCAGTGGGTCGAATTCTTCCCGAACACAGGCATGCTCTTCCTTACGCAGGGGCGGGTTTTTCTTCCGGCATCACGATCGCGAGGATAATATAGAGTAGCAATCCCCATCCGAAGGACGCGAGAACCAGCAGGATGTAGAGGACCCGCACGATTGTGGGATCGACGTTGA
>VBOC01000039.1:0-4498 GCA_005877655.1 Ignavibacteria bacterium | reverse complement strand
CGGCATCGCCTCGCGCCGCCGGTACGCGTACATCAGCACCGCCCCGAGAAGAATCAGGAGGGTGGGAAGCATGACGGTGCGGGAGAACGACCACCAGTTCAGATCTGCAAGCCATCCCAGGTTGATCATGAGAAAAAATGCGCCCAGCAACACAAATGTGATACCCCAGAATCGCCGGCGATCCGGCACCCGAATCGCCGTGGCACCTTCGGCCTGTGTAAATGAGAACTGGTCTGTCGGATTAACGGGCATGATGATCATGGCCGCAATGTACAGAAACAGACCGGAGCCGCCGAGAAGCGTCACCAGGACCCAAACGATCCTTACGATCGTCGCATCGATGTCGAAATATTCGGCAATTCCGCCGCAAATCCCGTCGATCATACGATTTCGGCGGGATTTGTAAAGTCTTCGGGGACTATTGCCGTTCGCTTCCATTTCTATCATCAGGGTTATCGGGTCTACCTAGTCCTACGATTCCTTTTCCTCAATTGTTGCAGCGCAGCGGAAATTCCGCGTTCCTGAAGGAATTGCAGCGAAAGGGAAATCCCGCGGTTTTGGCGGGATAGCAGCAAAGCGGAAATACCGTGCTTTTGGCGGGATTGCAGCGCATCAAAAATTCAGCGGTTTTGGCGGGATCGCACCGGCGAGATTCCGGTTTTCAGACCTCCATGATCTCTTTTTCTTTGACAGTGACCAGGGTGTCGATGTCCTTGATGAACCGGTCGGTCATCTTTTGGACGTCCGCCTCGGCTCTCTTTCGTTCGTCCTCGGAAAAGTGTTCTGCCTTCTCAGATCGTTTCAGGTGCTCGATCGCATCCCGGCGAACGTTGCGAACGGCGATTTTTCCCTCTTCCGCAAATTTCTTCACCAGTTTAACGAGTTCCTTCCTCCGCTCTTCGTTGAGGGGGGGAATCGGCACGCGGATGATCTGCCCGTCCGCGATCGGGTTCAGCCCCAGGTTCGCCGCAGCGATCGCCTTTTCGATCGGAACGACCATATTCTTGTCCCACGGCGTGACGCCGATTGTGTGGACGTCCATCACGCTGACGTTTGCCACCTGATGCAGCGGCATGTGGGCCCCGTAGTACTCTACCCTGACCCCGTCGAGCAAGGCAGTGGTGGCCTTACCGGTACGGATTTTTGCGAGTTCCTGGCGAACGACCTCCGTTGCCTTGTGCATCTTCTCGTCCGTTTGCTTGAGAATTTCTTTTGTCATGCCGCGTCTTGTGAGAAGTTTGAATTCAGTCCCGCGAGCGCTGCGAGTCCCGACCCCTGGGCTGGGTGGGAGATTTCCTCCCGGGTAAAGAACGGCTTCCGTTTCCGCCGGAAGCGCGCGATCCCCTCGTACCTGAAGTGCGGGATTTAGCCCCTCCGGAAGAGCGGGATCCGTCTCTGATGGTCGGCGAGGAAGAGACGATCGTCCCGACCCGCTCGCCGTGCACGATTCTTTTCAGACTGCCGGGAACATTCATGTTAAAGACGATGATCGGCATCATATTTTCCTTGCAGAGCGTGATCGCCGTCAGGTCCATCACTTTGAGATCTTTTTTCAAGACATCCAGATAGGAAATTTCCTGGAATTTGAATGCGCCCGGATTCTTCTCGGGATCGGAATCGTAGACGCCGTCGACCCGCGTTCCTTTAAGAATGACATCGGCGTTGAGCTCGACCGCGCGAAGCGCTGCGGCCGTGTCGGTTGTAAAATACGGGTTGCCCGTACCTGCGCCGAAGATGACTACGCGGCCCTTCTCGAGATGCCGGATTGCGCGGCGCCGGATAAACGGCTCCGCGATCTCTTCCATGGCGATTGAGCTCAAGAGGCGTGTGAATGCGCCCCGGCGTTCGAGCGCGCTTTGCAAGGCGAGTCCGTTGATGATCGTGGCGAGCATCCCCATCTGATCGCCGGTCACTTTGTCCACTCCGTCGGATGAATTTTCCACCCCCCGGTAGATGTTGCCTCCGCCGATGACGATGCCGACCTCGACTCCCTCCTGCTGCAGCTCCTGAATCTCCTCTGCGTATCTCTGCAGCACCTTGGCGTCGATGCCGAACTCCTTTCCGCCCATGAGCGCCTCCCCGCTCACCTTGAGCAGAATGCGCTTAAACTTCATGGTATTGCTCGGGGGGGAGTATCCGGCCGCCCTTTGCGTCAAGAACCGTTCTCACCGAGGTGAAAGCGCCTGAAGCGCCGGATCGTGATCTTCTCACCGGTCTTCGCCGTAAGTTCGAGGATGAGATCCTTGATCGTCCTGCCGGAGTCTTTGATGAATGTCTGCTCGAGCAGGCAAACTTCCTGGTAGAATTTTTCGAGCCTTCCGGTCGCCACTTTCTCGACGACCTGTTCCGGTTTTTTCTCGTTCTTGGCCTGCGTCCGGTAAATTTCAAGTTCATGCTCGACAGTCTCGCGCGGGACATCTTCGCGCGAGATGTAGCGGGGGTTCATGGCGGCAATCTGCATCGCCAGGTCTTTGGCCACCGCCTTGAAGTCGTCGGTCTTGGCGACAAAGTCTGTCTCGCAATTCACCTCCACCATGGCCCCGATCCGGCCGCCCGCATGAATGTACGCCTCCTCCGCGGTCGCAGCGCCTTTCTTCCGGAGATAGTCGATCGCCTTTTCGATGTTTCCGCCCGAGGCGGTAAGCGCCTGCTTGCAATCCATCATTCCGGCGCCCGCTTTATCTCTCAGTTCTTTTACCTGTTCGGCACTAATTTCCGCACGCACGGTGGCATCGTTCCTTTTCATTTTTGCTTCGTTCACCCGGGGACCGTTTCCGTGCGGCCCGACTGGACCTCCGCGTCCAGCCCTTCAAGCCGCGCATTTCCCCGCTCGGCACCTTCAAGTATGGCATCTGCGACCACCCTGGTGACCATCTGGATCGATTTAATGGCATCGTCGTTGGCGGGGATGGGATAGTCGACGAGCGACGGATCGCAATTGGTGTCGACGATCGCGAAGACGGGGATGGCGAGCCGCTTTGCCTCCTTGACGGCGATCTCTTCTTTCTTAATGTCGACGACGTACAGGGCACCGGGCAGGCGCGTCATTTCGACCACGCCTGAGAGAACCTTCTGCAGTTTTTCTTTCTCGCGGTCGAGGACGAGCGCCTCCTTTTTCGTAATCTTATCGTAGGTGCCGTCGGTTTCCATCTTCTCGATATTCGCGAGCCGCTTGACGCTCTTGCGGATCGTCGTAAAGTTCGTCAGCATCCCCCCAAGCCAGCGCTCGGACACGTAAAACTGGCGGCACCTCTTGGCTTCCTCCTCAATCACGATGCTCGCCTGCTTCTTGGTTCCGACCAGCAGAATGCGCTTCCCGTCGGCGACAATATTGGCGATGGCGTTTGAGGCGACTTCCAGCAGCTCTTGCGTCTTTTTGAGGTCGATGATATGGATGCCGTTACGCTCCATGAATATAAACGGCTTCATCTTCGGGTTCCAGCGGCGGGTGAGGTGCCCGAAATGGGCGCCCGCTTCGATCAGGGCGGTTAATTCTACACGTGGCATTGTGTCGAGGCTCCTATGTCAGTTGAGTCTTCTACTCCCGTCGTCTTCCGCCGGAATTCCTCCGGTTCCAAAAGAGGGGACCGTCGAAACACTGCCGGCAAAATCAAGGAGTATGATTAGTAAACGGCCGGCAACCGATCCATCGGTTCCCGGATATACCTTTAACGCTTCGAGAATTGGAATCTCTTCCGCGCCTTGCGCTGGCCGTACTTCTTCCGTTCGACCATGCGCGGATCGCGTGTTAGAAGTCGGTCCGCCCGAAGCTTCTGCCGCAGATCGCTGTTCACTTCCAGAAGAGCCCGCGAGATCCCCAGCTTTACGGCTCCGGCCTGACCGGAAAGCCCTCCGCCCTTCACATTCGCGATGACGTCGTACTTGCCCACGGTCTCGGTGACAATCAGCGGCGAGAGTATTTCGGTGCGCATCGTGTCCACCGGAAAATAATTTTCCAGCGCCCTGTCGTTCACCGTGATCTTGCCCGCGCCGGGTCTCAGAACGATCCGCGCGACGGAGGTCTTGCGGCGTCCGATGGTTATAATTTGATGCGAATGGGTAATCATCTGTTCTCCTGGCGGCTAGACTTTGAGCGGCTCGGGCTTTTGCGCCGCGTGCGGATGAGACGTTCCCGCATAGACCTTGAGCTTCCGTATGACGCGGGCTCCGAGCCGGTTATGCGGTATCATCCCCTTCACCGCGTGCATGAACACTCTCTCCGGATCGGTCTTCATCAGTTCCTTGAACGATTCTACCGTCGCTCCGCCCGGGTACCCGGTGTAATGGAAGTACGTCTTCAAATCTTCCCGGCGTCCCCTGACTTTCACTTTATCGGCATTCACCACGACGACGAAGTCGCCGCAATCGATGTTGGGAGTAAAGGCCGCCTTATGCTTCCCGCGCAGCACATGCGCAACGCGGCTCGCAATCCGGCCGAGCGTCTTTCCGCTCGCATCCACGACGTACCACTTCCGCTCGATTTCGTTCTGCTTGAATG
>VBOC01000205.1:22247-23317 GCA_005877655.1 Ignavibacteria bacterium | reverse complement strand
TCCCGGATCCAACCCCATAGGCCGGCTTGCCGGCGCTGTAGGCGGTCCGGACCATCGGCGTGCTGCCGGTGGCGAGAATCAAAGAAATGAGCCGGTGCTTCATCAGTTCGTTTGTTGCTTCGATGGTCGGCGCGGAGAGGCACGACATGAGCCCCTGCGGTGCGCCGGCGGCCTCGGCCGCCTGCGCGATGACGTTCATTGCCTCGACGGTGCATCGGGCGGCACGCGGATGAGGACTCGCAACAATCGCATTCCGGCCCTTGACCGAGATGATCGACTTGAACATGACGGTCGATGTCGGGTTTGTCGAAGGGATGAGGGCGCAGACCACTCCCATCGGTTCTGCAATTTCAATGATCCTTTTCTCGCGGTCTTCGCGGATGACGCCGACAGAGCGCAAATCCTTGATCGATTCCCAGACGCGGCGCGTGGCGAACTCATTTTTTTTCTTTTTGTCCTCGGGTTTCCCGAATCCCGTCTCTTCGTGCGCCATCCTTCCCAGCCGGTCCGCGGCATCGTACCCCGCGTCGGCCATGGCCTTCACGACGCGGTCGACGCGGCCCTGATCGTACGCCCGGAACTCGAGCTGGGCCTGTTTCGCTTTTTGCACCAGCTCACGCATCTCCTGTATCGATTGCAAATCTTTGTCGAGGGGCATGTTCGAATCCTGTAATTGAATCGTGGGAGACTACTATTCCGTCAATAAATAACCTGACTTCCAGAGGTGGAGTCCCGTCCGCTGGTCGAACTCACGCACAAGTTCATCACCTTCGAGCACATCAATGAAAACCTCGCAGCCGAAAAGGGTCGTCCCCGGCAGGAGGTGTCCGCCGAAAACCTTCCCCTGCGGATCGCCAAGAACGAGATGCGCGTGGACGAACGGTTTTCCGTCCCTGATGCTCACATTTCCGCTGAGCGAAAGAATCTCCATCCCGCCGGGGAACTCAAGAGGGTTGTAGACCTTCGTGTTCTGATCGTAGTAAGCGACCTTCGCATGCGTGGTTGCGCCGATCCCCTGAATTCGTCCGAGGCGGATGTTTTCCTTCCGGACGATTCGGGTCAGGCCATCG
>VBOC01000205.1:19492-22133 GCA_005877655.1 Ignavibacteria bacterium | reverse complement strand
GCGGCCGCGCGGGGTTCTCTTCAGGAAGCCTTCCTGGATCAGGTAGGGTTCGTAGACCTCCTCGATGGTTCCCGCCTCTTCGCCCACCGCAACCGCCAGGGTGCCCACGCCTACCGGTCCGCCGTCGTATTTTTCCACGAGCGCAAGGAGGATCCGCTTATCCATTTCATCGAGGCCATGATCATCGACCTCGAGCATGCGCAGGGAATACTCCGCAACCTCCCGCGTGATGACGCTGGCGGCGTGCTTGAGATTCGACTCGGCTTGCGCGAAATCCCGGCACCGTTTCAGGAGCCGATTCGAAATCCTGGGGGTTCCGCGCGAACGACGGGCGATCTCGGCGCAGCCATCCTTTTCGAGCTGAACGCGGAGAATCTTGGAAGAGCGGCGGATGACGGATTCGAGGTCCGCAGGCTGATAGTAATCGAGACGATTGGTGACGCCGAACCGGGATCTGAGCGGAGCGGAGAGGAGCCCGGCCCGCGTCGTGGCCCCCACCAGGGTAAAGCGCGGGAGTTTGAGCTGGACGCTCCGGGCGTTTGGGCCGCTGTCGATCACGATGTCGATCTTGAAATCCTCCATCGCGGAGTACAGGTACTCCTCGACGAGCGGATTGAGGCGATGAATCTCGTCGATGAAAAGAACATCGCCCGCACTCAGGTTCGTCAGGACTCCCGCAAGGTTGTACGGCTTGTCGAGCGCCGGGCCAGATGTGGCCTTGATCTGAGCGCCCATCTCGTTCGCAATGATATAGGCGAGAGTGGTCTTACCCAGTCCGGGCGGCCCGGTGAGAAGGACATGATCGAGACTTTCGCCGCGTTTCCTCGCAGCATGAATAAAAACTTTGAGGTTCTCGACGATCTTCTGTTGTCCGACGAAATCAGTGAACAGGAGGGGGCGAAGAGCGTGGTCGAACTCGGCTTCGTTCTCCAGCCGTTCCGGCGTCGTGGGATCTTGTCTCTTCGTCATCTGGAACGGAATTTAGTGAGAACGCGTGTGAATAGCAACAGCAGGCGCCGGGCAAATTCGAAATATAATTCTCAGCTTCCGTGAGGATTCAATGCTCTTCATCGACAAAGAGATGTTCGCCAACCGAAAGCGTGCCGGTATTCAGCACGGAAGCATAGACGCCGGCGCAATTTTCACTGAAACGGGCAATCGTTTTGAGAATGCGCGGTTCCGCGACAGCCGTTTCGGGATCGAGGTTCACCATCACACAGCGTATGTCTTGTGCCGTGACGCGCAATGAAGGGGCGTTGGCATGATTGCCGACGAGAACTGTCTTTCCGACCCAGGCATGTTCCTGAACGGGAGCGTCACCAATAGGTTCGATGAGAACATTCGGGCGAAACCGCCGGGCGTCCAAATTTCCACAGCCGGATTCTGTTTCGAGTGTTGCGAGGGTCGTCGTGCTGATGAGCGAGACAGGAGAGTCATCGAAGATGCCGTTATCGAGACGGACCAATGTCACGTCTGTTCCAAATGCGGCGGCGAGCTGTTTGCGGAGCGATTCGTCTTCGGCTTTGACATCCGCGCCCTCCGGCGTACGCACGCGCACGGATGGCGATGACGGCTCACTGCCGTTGGTATGATACGCTTTGTAGCGGATGAGTTGCGGCATTCTGCTTGCGTTGAGCCAGGGAAATCCGCTCATGTTCCCAGCGCGCATGAACGCGAAACGGCGGTCCCCCCCGATGCCGTGCCAGCCAAGTTTTGCCGACGAAAGCGACCTGGCGCATTTCTGGTGTTACTTAATTGCCGGTCACTTTGCCGTGTGATGCAGTGCGCGCTTGATCATTTCCTCAACGGTGAACTCCCCGTGGTCTGATTCCCTGGCGACCTGCTGGAGGGTTTTCTCGGCGGTGGCGCGTGTGTAGCCCAGCGACATGAGGGCGATGACCGCTTCGGACCGGGCCTTGAGCTGGCTGCTTGTCGGAGCGGCGGCCGGCTCGGCCGCATCGACCTTTCCAACTCGGTTTCTGAGCTCGAGGACGATCCGTTCTGCGGTTTTCTTACCGACCCCCGAGATGGAAGTCAGAGTGGGAATATTGCCGGCTGCGATCGCGTCCCTGAGCTCCGCGGGATTGAGTCCGGAGAGAATTCCCTGGGCCATCTTCGGTCCGATCCCCGACACCGAGATGAGCAGCCGGAAGAGCTCCCGCTCGGCCTCGGTGGCGAATCCGTATAATTGAATGGCGTCTTCGTGCACGTGCATATAGGTGAGGATCCTGACCTCGCCCGTGGCGGGTGAGATGGTCTCGAATGTCGAGAGAGAAATATTGACCGAATAGCCCACCCCGTTGACGTCGATGACGAGCTCGGTGGGAGATTTTCGGACGATCGTTCCTTTTAAATGCGAAATCATCGCCTGGACGGACGGGGGCTTAAGGCGATCTTATCGGGATGTGCGGAGAGAAAGCTCTTCCAGCTTCGTGAGCCGGAACGATGCATCGACAGCCGGTGCTGCACGTGGCACATCGCCACCGCCAGGGCGTCTGTAACATCGTAACGCGGGGGACTCGACTTCATATTTAAAAGCACCCTCACCATGTACTGCACCTGCTCCTTTGAGGCGGTGCCGTTACCGACGATCGCCCGTTTTACTTCGCGCGGGGAATACTCCTGCGTGGGTATGTTCTGG